>JAYVLW010000792.1:0-7801 GCA_043759315.1 Myxococcales bacterium | reverse complement strand
TCGAGGTTCTGCGGCGCGCTGCCGATCAAGTCGCCCTTGAAGTTCACGGCCCCGATCGTGAACACCGGCCCCTCGTCGACGGGGATCGACAGATACATGAACTGCTTGTCGCGCGACAGGCGCAGCTGCGGGGTGCCGACCTTGACGTTGGCGTAGCCGCGGTCCCAGTAGTGCGCGGACACGAGGAGGAGATCTCGCTCGAACGCTTCCTGGCTGTACGTGCCGGAGTCGTTGAGGAACGACAGCGCATCCTGGCGGCGAGTGGAGATCGCACCGCGCAGCTCGTCATCGGAGATCTGGGTGTTGCCGATGAACTGGACCTCGCGGATCTTGACCTTGGCCTTCTCGTCCACCGTGAAGTAGACGTCGACCTCGGACTCGTTGACCGGCTTGACCTCGTAGTCGACCGTCGCGAGATAGAAGCCCTTCTGGACGTAGACGTCCGCGATCTTCTCGCGGTTCTTCTTGACCTTCGTGACGTCGACGATCGCATCGAGCTCGAGGTCGATGACCTCGTTGATCTTGTCGAGCCCGAGCTCGCTGTTCCCGGCGATCAGCACCTTGCGGATCGACGGCTTCTCCTTGACGGCGAACGTCAGCGCGACGCCGCCCGACGCGCCGACCTCCGCCTCGACATCGATGTCGGCGAAGAAGCCCATCTTCCACATCGCGCGCAGATCCTCGCGGAGCTTCGCGGCATCGAGCAGCGTGCCGGGCTTCGACAGGAGCTGGACCCGGATCGCGTCGTCCTCGACCTTGCGGTTGCCGCGGAACTGCACGCGCTCGATCGCACGGCCTTGCAGCGACAGCGCTGGTGTCTGCGGCACGTTGGCCGGGTTGTTCGGATCGTTCGGATCCTGCGCGGGCGACGGGGTCGGCGCGGGCTGCGCGAGTGCGCCATGTACGTTGCCGAGGAGCACGAGGACAACGAGGACACGGCGCATCACGAGGGCACCTCGTCGGTCGCGGCCGCCGATGCAGCCGGCGACGGTGACGGCGCGCGGGGCAGCGAGGGCGATGAGGTCGACGCCGGCAGCAACGCCTCGTCGACCAACCGGCCACCATCGATCATGCGCATCCGGCGCGGCATCAGCGCCGCGAGATCGGGGTTGTGCGTGACGACCAGCAACGTCGAGCCCCGCTCGCGGTTGAGATCGAGGAACAGGTTATGGATCGCCTCGCCGGTGGCCCTGTCGAGGTTGCCCGTCGGCTCGTCGGCCAGGAGGAGCGATGGCTCGAGCACCATCGCGCGCGCCAGCGCCACGCGCTGCTGCTCGCCGCCCGAGAGCTCGCTCGGGCGGTGGGTCAGACGGTGGGTCAGGCCAACGCGGCCGAGAATGTCGCGAGCGCGGACGCGCGCCTTGTCGATGGGGACGCGCTGGATCAGTGCCGGCATCATGACGTTCTCGAGCGCGGTGAACTCGGGCAGCAGGTGGTGGAACTGGAAGACGAACCCGATCTCGCGGTTGCGGAAGTCGGCCAGGCGCGATGGCGACATCCGGGTCAGCTCCTCGCCGTTGAACTTGATCGAGCCGGAGGTCGGCAGGTCCAAGGTCCCGAGGATCTGGAGGAAGGTCGACTTCCCGACGCCCGAGGCCCCGACGACCGCCACCATGTCGCCTGGGGCGAGCGAGAGGTCGATGTCCCACAGGATCGGCAGCGCCTTGCCCGTGTGGATGTACGACTTCGCGAGCTTGGACACCTCGATCCGGGCCCCGCGCCCACCAGTCTCCGGGTGGAGCTGGGCGCCAGTCTTGGGGATCGTTGCCTCGGCGGCGCGCTCGTCGGTCACAGGAAACTCTAAAGGGCGCAGGAACTTACTCAGCAGTCCTGCAGGTGTCAACGCGCGTTGGGACCATTGCCGAGGCGCAATGGTTGCCTACGCGGACCCTTCAGATCCCGAACGTGAAGCCGAGCATCCACAACCGGGCCGCATACTCGCGGGTGTACGACACGTCCTCGAGCGAGGCCGGGTTGTACGTCAGATCGAGCCACAGCGAAGCCTTGGCCATCGGGAGCGTGAACCGGTACTCCGCGCCAGCGCCGACCAGGAAGCCGCTACCGCTGCGGGTGATGTCCGAGGCAATGTTCGTCGTGATCCAGGTGTGGTGGACACCGAGCCGGCCGAACACCTCGAAACCGCCACCGAGGGGGTAGTTGTACTTGCCGGACAGCATGGCCTGGCGTCCCCCGTAGTCGTTCGCCCGGTTCTGGTCGGTCAGGCCATATGCGGTCAGCGCACCCTCGATCGAGATCGACCCGACCTTGATGCCGTCGAACCGGTAGCCACCGAGGATCCGGCCGGCACGGCCGTTGGGGCCGAACTCGAGCGTTCCCGCGTTGAACACCTCCGCCGGTCCGGAGTTGCTGATGGCCGGCGATGGGCCGATGGCAAAGCCGAGGTAGGGGCCAGCTGCGGCAATCCCCGATGAACCGAGCAGGACAGCCGCAACGAGGAGTGCACGCGTCATATCGCGCGTACGTGAGCATTTGGCGTGCCATCCGACAAGTGGTCGGATTCACGTGGCCGCCCCACCCTACCGTCGTTGGTTTTTCACGAAGTCCGGACGTTAGTGACGCATTCCTGCCGCGGGTCGCACACGTGCCGCGAGGAACGCCGGGTACAGAGTCGCCGCGATCGAGATCAGGATCCCCGCTGCCGCGGCCGCCGCGACGGACTGGGGATCGACGTGGATCGGTAGCTTGTCGATGTAATAAACGTCCGGGTTGAGGGGGAGCCCGAACTGCTTGCCGGCCCAGCACCCGAGGAGGCCGGTGGCGATCCCGAGGATGGTCCCGATCAGGCCGATCATCATCCCCTGAATGGCGAACAGCTGGGTGACACCGACGTCGGACGCTCCGAGCGTCTTGAGCAGGGCGATCTCGCGCGCCTTCTCGACGACCACCATGATGAGATTCCCGACGATCGAGAACGACGCCACGAGGATGACGATGCCGAGCACCAGGAACATCGCGATCTTCTCGAGCTTGAGCGCGGAGAACAGGCTGCGGTTGAGCTCGCGCCAGTCGACGACGCGATACCCGGGGCCGAGGGCGTCGCGGATCAGACCCGCGTGATCGGACGTGGTGACGTACGCCTCGGTGTCGTCCGGATCGTCGATCCGGATCTCGATCCCATCGACGGTGTCGCCGCGATCGAGGAAGTCCTGGAGCGAGTCGAGCGTGACGTACACGTACTTGAGGTCGTACTCGTACATGCCGGTGTAGAAGATGCCGGCGACGCGGTAGTCGCGATTGAAGGGGATCGGGGTGCCGGTCGCGTCGGGGTTCGAGGGATCGGAGAGGGGCGAGACGATCCGGACCTCCTCGCCGGTGTAGAGATGCGTCTGCTTGACGAGCTCGCGCCCGACCAGCACGCCCGGTAGCGCCTGCGTGCGGCGCGACACCGACGGTTCGAGATCGATGACGCTGATCGGCGCGTAGTCATCGTCGGTTTCGCGCCCGCTGAAGTCTTTCGGCGAATCGTCGCTCGTGATCAGATCATCGGGCGGCGGATCGACGGTGGCGGTCCGCGGAAGATCGAGCGACGGCGGCGGCTCGACGAGCGCGCCGGAGCTGCCGACCGCCGAGCCATCGCCAGAGCCGGTGCCGGAGCCAGAGCCACTGCCCTGACCGGAGAAGTCGATCGGATCGCCGCCGGTCGGCATGTCATCGGGCGGGGGATCGACGACGTTCTTGTCGTGCGGCTTCTGCGGGATCGAGCGATCGTCGGCGTCGTCGACGAGTGGATCGAGGCGCGTCATCGCGTCGCGATCCTCGAGATCGGAGATCAGATCCGTGACGGTCCCGACCGTCTTCGGATCGATGCCCTTGATGATGACGTTCATCCCGTTGTTGTGCGCGGCGATCACGACCTCGCTGACCGCATAGGGCGTGGACGCCACCACGCCGGGGATCTTGTCGATCCGGTTCTTGATGGTCCGCCATTCGACGAAGTCGCCGTCCTCGCGCGTGACCTGGATGTGCGCATTCGAGCCGAGGATCTTCTCGCGCAGATCGGACTCGAAGCCGCTCATCACGGAGAGCACCATGACCAGCGCCGAGGTACCGATCCACACGCCGCCGATCGGGACCGTGGTGAAGAACGTGAAGAACGCGCGGAGCGAACCGAAGAAGGTCGCGAGCCCGACCACGAACCCGCCGGCGATCGCGGAGATGCCCGTGACCTGGAGGATCGACAGCTGCGTGTCCATGTCGAGCTTGATGAACGGCAGCTGGTTCTTCGCCACGAGGCGGCCGACCACGACGGACCCGATGGCGACCACCAACCCGATCAAGAAGCCGACCATCGACGGTCGCGAGTGCCGGATCACGAACCAGAACACGATCGCGATGTTCGCGATGACCGCCACGAGGAACAGCAAGCCTTCCGTCGAGCTGAACGGATTCGCCAGGGTCTGGAAGATCAACGCGAGATCGCCGCCGTTGAACGTCCGCAGGGCGAGCACGCACAAGAAGCTGGCGACCACCGCGATCTTCCCGATGCGCGTGACCTTCGGGTGAGGGATCAGCAGGTAGCGGAACGCGACGAACGAGCGGTAGCCCGCGAGCTCGGCAACGCCGCGCATCACGCAGCCCAGGCCGGCGACGACTGGCCCGAACGCCACGATGTAGAGGTTGCCGGTGCCTTCCTCGCCCTTCTTGAACTGCGTCAGCGTGACCACGACGCCCGCGATCACCATCAGCGCTCCCGCGATCACGTAGATCCAGGCGCGGGTGTGTCGGTACGTGGGAAGGCGGGACACGAGGTGGGTTACTCCGGGCGCATCAACGGGAACAGGATGACATCGCGGATCGAGGATTGCCCGGTGAGAAGCATGGCGAGGCGATCGATGCCGATACCCTCGCCCGCGGCGGGTGGCATCCCGACCTCGAGCGCGCGGCAGTAGTCCTCGTCGTAGTCCATGGTCTCGGCGGCGCCCACGTCCTTGGCGCGCAGCTGCGCCTGGAAGCGCGCACGCTGATCGTCGGGGTCGTTGAGCTCGGAGAAGCCGTTCGCGATCTCCTTCCCATTCACGAACAGCTCGAACCGGTCACAAAATGCCCCGTCCGTGTCGGTTTTTCGCGCGAGCGGCGAAACCGCGAGCGGAAACTCGGTGAGGAACGTCGGCTGGACCAGCTTGGCCTCGGCGGTCGCCTCGAACAGCAGGTAGCCGATGTGCCCGGCGGTGATCCGGCGCTGCAGATCGCTCGGGTAACGCTCCAGGATCGCGGCGATCGCGGCCGACCGGGCCACCTCGTCCTTGGACTTGAGCTTCGCGGTCTCGTCGGCGTGGTCGAGCTTCGTCGCGCTGCCTTCGAGGAGCACGCGGGCCAGGTCGGCCGCCGGCAGCTTGTGGCGCAGATACACCTCGGCGGCCACCTGCGCGTTCTCGAACACGTCCTCGGTCACGCCGCCGAGCTCGCGCACCGCATTGCGGATCGACAGCCGGCGCCACGGCGCGGCCAGCTCGATCTCGACGCCATCCCACGTGACCTTCGTGCTGCCGTTCACCTCGGTCGCGAGCTCGCCGACCATCGCCTCGGTGAGGTCCATCAGCTCGGTGTATGTCGCGTACGCCTGGTAGAACTCGAGCATCGTGAACTCGGGGTTGTGGCTGCGCGACAGCCCCTCGTTGCGGAAGTTGCGGTTGATCTCGTAGACCCGATCGAAGCCGCCCACGACGAGTCGCTTGAGGTACAGCTCCGGCGCGATCCGCATGAACAGCTTGATGTCCAGCGCGTTGTGGTGCGTGATGAACGGGCGCGCCGCGGCGCCGCCGATGATTGGATGCATCATCGGCGTCTCGACCTCGAGGAACTCGCGCGCATCGAGGAAGCGCCGGATGCCGCGCACGATCGCCGAGCGCTTCTTGAACACCGTGCGGACATCGGGGCTGACCGCGAGATCGACGTAGCGCTGGCGATAACGCAGCTCCATGTCGGTCAGGCCGTGCCACTTGTCGGGCAGCGGGCGCAGCGACTTCGTGACCACCCACAGGCGGCTCGCGAGGATCGACAGCTCGCCGCGCTTGGTCCAGAACGCGGGCCCCTCGGCGACCACGATGTCGCCGCTGTCGAGTTGTGGCAACACGTTCGCGAAGTCGTCGGCGCTCAGGTGATCGATGCTGAGGTAGAGCTGGATCGTATCGTCGGTGTCGCGGATCGGCGCGAACAGCGTCTTGCCGAACGCGCGCTTCGCCATCACGCGGCCGGCGACGCGGAGGACCTTGCCGTCGATCGGCGTGATGGCCGGATCGGCCTCCTTGGGCGGCTTCGGCGCGTTCGGGTCCTTCGGGACCTTCGGCTGGGCGATCGACTCCGGCGGCTTGGTCGCGAGGTACTGGGCGCGGACCGCGGACAGCGAGATCGCGGGACCGAGGTCGTTACGGAACGGGTCACTGCCGGCTGCGCGCAGCGCGCTCGCCTTGTCCCGGCGTTCCCCCATGATCCGCTCGAGGGTGGACTCCGGTGGGTCGGTGGGACGCGACGACATGGCCGCGCACCATACAACATCCCCGGCGATCGACGACGTGCTATCAGGTGCGCATGTACCGCCTGATCGTCCTGATCCCGGTCCTCGCGATCGGGTGCGGCAACAAGTCCTCCGACTCCGACAAGAGCGGGCGTAGCTCCGCCGCCTGCGGCAAGGCAACGGCCGAAGGTGCGATGGCGTGGATCGAGGATGACTATCCCGCCGCGCTGGCGTGCGCGAAGGAGAAGAACGTCCCGCTCGTCCTCGACCTGTGGGCGCCGTGGTGTCACACGTGCCTGTCGATGAAGGCGACCGTGTTCACCGACGCGTCGTTCAAGGGCGATGCGGATCGGTTCGTGTTCGCGTCGTTCGACACTGATCGCGAGGCGAACGCGGGCGTGGTCGCAAAGTTCCCGCTGTCGGCGTGGCCCACGTTCTACGTGATCGGCACCGACGAGTCGGTGCTCGCGCGCTACGTCGGATCGGCGAGCACGCCGCAGTTCCATGCGTTCCTCGAGGCCGGCGCGAACGCGCGCGCAGGCGCCGCCGGCGCGGCCAAGCGCCTGCTGGCGGCCGAGCGCGCGCTCACGAAGAAGGACTTCGCCACCGCCGACACCGAGCTCACCGCCGCGCTCGCCGAGGCGCCCGCGGACTGGGTGCGACGGCCAGACGTGCTCGTCTCGTTGATCTCGACGAAGAAGAACCGCAACGACAACGATGGCTGCATGCTGCTCGCGCGCCAGTCGATGACCCAGACGGGGAGCTCGTCGAGCGCGGCGGACTTCCTGTCGATCGCGCTCGAGTGTGCGAGCGCGAAGATCAAGGACGACCCCACCCACGCGGCCACGCTGCGCCAGGAAGCGATGACCCGGCTCGAGACGCTGATCAACGATCCGAAGGCGCCGCTGTCGGTCGACGATCGCTCCGACGCGATGGAGATCCTGCGCGAGGCCTACAAGGACGTCGGTCGCAACCCCGACGCGATCAACCTCGCCGAGAAGCAGCGCATCATGCTCGACGACGCCGCGGCCAAGGCCGGCGCGCCGCTCGCGGCCATGACCTACAACTGGCAGCGCGCGGAGGTCTACGTGTTCCTCGGACGCCCTCTCGAGGTGGTCCCCGCCCTCGAGAAGTCTGCCGCGGATCTCCCGAAGGAGTACGACCCCGCCGCGCGCCTCGGCTGGGTCTACCTCAAGGCGGAGAAGTACCCGGAAGCGGCGACCTGGACCGATCGTGCGCTCGCCCTCGCGTACGGTCCGCGCAAGGCCCGCGTGCTCGCACAGCGCGCCGAGATCGCCGCGAAGCAGAAGGACGCCGCCGCGGAGA
>JAYVLW010000791.1:0-2887 GCA_043759315.1 Myxococcales bacterium | reverse complement strand
GCCCTGACCGAAGGGGCCTTTGTGGCGTTGTTCAATGCGCACTTTGGCCGACTGGTCCGAGTGCTCGACCGTCTCTCAGGCGAGCCCGAGCTCGCGGCGGACCTCGCGCAGGAGGCATTCATCCGGCTGTATCGCCGAGGTGCCTCCCCAGAGGCGCCGGAGGCGTGGCTGATCTCGGTCGCCCTCAATCTCTTTCGCAATGCCCGGTCGTCGGATCGCCGACGGCGGGAGCTGCTCACCCTCGAGCGCGGCGCGGCGCTCCACTCGCAGGCGCCGGAACCGGAGGACGCGCAGGACGACGAAGCGCAGTTGCGTCAACGCGTGCGCGGAACGCTCGCGCGCCTCACCGAGCGCGAGCGGCAGTTGTTGCTCTTGCGCGCAGACGGATTCGACTACCGCGAGATCGCGCACGCGCTCTCGTTGCGCGAGGCGAGTGTCGGCGTGATGCTCGCACGCGCAAAACAGCGCTTTCGCACGACTTATGAGGAGACCGACCATGCATCTTGACACCGATCAGGTGCAACGACTGTTGCACGACGAGCTCGAGCCCGCCGGCAGCGCAGCCGTGCGACAGCATCTGGGCGTGTGCGCGGACTGTCGCACTCGAGTCGAAGCGGCGGAGCGGGACGAGCGCGAGATCATGGGGTTGCTACACGCGTTGGATCACGCGCCGCCAGCGATCACGGCGCAGCACGTCCTCGCGCGCGCACGTGGGAGGCACGTGTCACCGGTCGCGATGCGCTGGGCGGCGGGCCTCCTGCTGGCGTTCGGTGTGACGAGCGCGGCGTATGCGATCCCTGGCTCGCCACTTCGCGCGTGGATCGACGCGGTCGGGAGTCGGCTCATCGGTGGCGGGGCCAAGCCGCGCGCGCCCGTCGCGCTCGGCACTCCGGTGACCGAGCCGGCAGGACCGCGCCCAACAGCGGGGATCGCCGTCGCGCCGGGTCGCGATCTCATCCTCGTCTTCACCTCGTCCGTGAGTGCGCAGGTCTCGGTCTCAATCGTCGACGAGGGCGCCGAGGTCGCCGTGCTGGCGACACCGGGCGCGGCGACCTTCACGGCCGACGGAGAGCGGCTGCTGATCGCGATCAGCGGCGACGCGGCGCGTGTCGACGTGCGCATTCCGCGCGCTGCGCCTCGGGTGGAGATCCTCGTCAATGGCGCGAGGCGCTACCTGAAGGAGGCGGCACGCATCACCACGCCCGGCACCGACTCGCCCACCGAACCCTACGTCATTTCCATCGCTCCCGACCGGTGACGGAGAGCGCCACGGCGAGCGTGTCACAGATTCACGACTGACCTGTTCCTTGGGTGGAGATCGCGATCGGGCGCTTCGGCCTGACCCTGATCCCGTCACACTGACCCGGGCCTCTCGTGACCGACTGTCGAGCGAACATCGTCCTCCCTGTCTCCGATTCGTGGGAAGAGAAGCTCGTGGGATTCGCCCACGCCGACCCGACGCTCCTCGAGACGCGGGCGTTGGAGAGGCGCACCGTGGAGAAGTTCATCCACTCGGTCGAGTCCGTCGCCGCACTGCTGCGCGCGCTCCGGCTCGACTACCGGGTCGCCGACGCAGGGCACGTGCGGGTCGCGACCTATCGCACCCTCTACTTCGACACGCCGACGCTCGAACTCTTCCATGCGCATCGCCGGGGAGTTCGCGTGAGACACAAGGTGCGCGTGCGCAGCTACCCTGATCGTCGGGTGACGCGCTTCGAGGTCAAGACGCGGCACGCCGAGCGTCTGTCGACGAAGGAGACGCGCGACCACCTGCATGCGGACCTGGGACTGAGCGACGGCGATCGCCAGCTCGCCGCCGCGCAGACGGGATTGACGTCCGTCTTCCTGCCGCAGGCATTCACGGACTTCCACCGGATCACGCTCGTGGGCACCGACGCGCCCGATCGCGTGACGATCGACTTCGATCTGGTCGTCGGGAACGACGCGGATAGCCTCGCGATCGAGCGGGTTGCGATCGTGGAGATCAAACGAGTCCCCGGCCCGTTCCGCGGGTGCTCGTCACTCGCGCGCGCGCTGCGCGATGGCGGCTGGCGACGCGCCTCGGTCAGCAAGTACGCCGCGGCGATCGCACTGCTGCAGCCTGCGATCTCGCAGAACAGCATGATCTCCGGACTCCGAGCGTTGCGTCGGGTGGCCGCATGACGGCCGCCACGGTTCCCGCGCTGCTCGATTCGCCGGCGCTGCTCCAGTTAGTGCTCGGACTGGCACTGAATCTTACGTTCGCGTCCGTGGTGATTTGGGGCACCTACTTCCGTCTCTATCGCAACCGAGAGTACGTCTTCACGTACCTGCTCTTCAACACGATCACGTTCTTTCTCTGCTTCCTGCTGCGGCGCGTCTCAGTCGAGCTGGGCATGTCGCTCGCCCTCTTCGGCGTCTTCGGCATCCTGCGATATCGCACCGATCAGATTCGCACCCGAGAGCTCACGTACCTGTTCATCGTGATCGGGATCGGCCTGCTCAATGCGATCGCTGTTGGTGCGGTGAGCCTCGCGGAGCTGCTGCTCACGAACCTGGTGATCGCCGGCATGACGGGCGCGCTGGAGCACGGGTTCTCGCGGCCCCGCGAACGCACAGTGCCGATGCTCTACGATCAACTCGCGCTGCTCCAACCGGGGAATGAGGAGCTGCTGCTCACCGATCTCCGAACCCGAACCGGACTGGCCGCGCTGCGTGTCGAGATCACGCGCGTCGACTTCCTGCACGACGCCGCCGAGATCGTCGTCACCGCCCGTACTGCCACTGACGAGCGTCGTGGCCCCTCCTCCTCATCGTCCTCGCACCGGAGCGTCCCATGAACACGATGGTGTCCACGCTGCGCATCGTCGCCGCGCTCGTCTCGATCACGACCGACTCAGCCGCGCTC
>JAYVLW010000790.1:0-3237 GCA_043759315.1 Myxococcales bacterium | reverse complement strand
ATGCACACGAGGGTCAGTCGCCGCGACATACCTTCACCTTGAGTCCTTCCTGTTCGCGCGCGTCGGTCTCCTTGCACGTCCACCCGGCGCCGAGAAACGCGCACGCGCGATCATCGGCACAATCGAACAAGCAGATGCCGCCATCGCGGTCCGCGCACGACGACGAGCTCGGACACTCGTTCGTCGCGATGCAGCTCACGGTGCAAAAGCCGCCGGGATAGTCGGTCTCGGGCGGCAGACAGCGGTCGTCGCAGTCGGAGGACGTGTCGCAGCGCGCCCCGAGCTCGCGCGAGACCTCGTCATCGGAGGAGCACCCCGCGACGACGAGGAGCACGAGCATCGCCATCCGCATGTCGCGAAACTACCGCGCTGATCCGTCGGGCGCCAGTTCGTGCAACGCCGCGGGATGGTTCGCGTTCAGCCGCGTCGCCGACGGCGAGCGATGCCCGAGGCGTGGGCGAGCGCCGCCATCAGCGCCTCGGCCGCGCGATGCGAATGCTTCGCCGCCTCGGACAGCGGCCGGAGCGCGGACTCGAGATCCGATCCACCGCGGAGCGGACCGCGCGCGGCCCACACGAGCTCGAGCGCACGTTGCGCTGCGACTTCACCGATCACGGCCGCGAACTGAGGCGATGCGATCGCCGCGAGCCGCGCGAGATCGACGATCGCGCACGCCGCGAGCCGCCCGCCGCCGAGCACCCAGTCGCACAGCGCATCGAAGTCGCGGACGTCGAGGATCGCGGCTTCCGGCGGCGCCTCGGGCACGCGCACCACGTTCGGCGCGACCGCGCCTTGATCCGGCGGTGTGATCACCACGATCCGCGCGTGGAGCTGCTCGAGCGCGAGCATCCGCACGAACCGCCGCTCGGTGCGGACGTCGATCCGCGCGACGACGAAGCCGTCGCTCGCGACCGGCGTGCAGCCATCGAGCGAGAACCGCAGCCACCGCCCATCGGGCATGCGGATGGTCAGCGCGTCGGGTTCGAGTTGAACCTCCGCTCGCGCTGGTCGAAACGGCACCGGATCGCGATACAGGGCAGTCCGCCCCATCCTCGAAGCATAGCAACCACCCAGAACCCCGGGCCGGCAATGTTTCCTGCCGCCCCGCCCCGCGCGTCGAACCTAGCGCTTGGCCTTCCCGGGCCTGGTCGCGGCTGTGACCTTCGCCGCAGCCACCACGGGCTTCGCGGGCACCTGTGCGAGGACGGTCGCCTCGGGCTGGACGGCCCGCGGGGTGACCGGTCCACGGTAGGGCTGCTTCGGCTTGGGCTTGGACTTGGACTTCGGCTTCTTGCGGCCGCCGTCGAGCGCCGCCTGCCGCTTCTCCTGCATGACCTCGTCGGCCCGCTTCTGACCCTGGAGGCGGCGGATCGCGCGCAACCGGAGCTGGCGGTCGAGCTTGGGGGCGAACGCACTCGAGGTCTGGAACTCGTCGATCCGGCCCGCGCGGAGCTCGGCGTCCTCCTTGAGGAGAACCGCACGGACCTGGTCCGGCGAGCTGAGCGCGCGCAGCTTGGCGATCGTCGCCGGGTTGCGCAGCGCACGTGCGAGGCGGCCGAGGATCGGCAGGTGGAGCCGGTCGTACTTGAGCCCGAGCAGGAAGAACAGGTAGGTCGGGTTGTTGTCGGGCGCCCCGAACATGATCCCTTCCCACGACCGCCCGACGACGACGAACGGCCGACCGATCTTTCCCTTGTCCTTCGCCCGCGTGTGGAGGAACGCGACGCCGCCCTCCATCGCCGTCGACGACAGCGACTCGCGCTCGACGACCGCGCCGACGAACCACGGCTTGTCGACCAACCAGCCATTGGTGTACGCGCGCGCGGCGAGCTCCTCGATCACGCCGACCGGCGTGCGTGCTCGCAGCGTGGGGATGATCGACTGGCTGGGGAGCAGCTCCTCGAGCGGGAGCTTCATGCCATCGGGCACGTCCGCGAAGCTCTCGTCGTCGCCGACCAGCTGTTGTTCGATCCACTCGTCGATCGCCTTGGGCTTGAACCGCCACTGGCGATCGACCTGGATGGAGGGAATCTTGCCCGCCGCCACCAGCTTGGTGACGGTAGCCTCGTCGAGATGCAGGTACACCGCCAGCTCGTGGATGGTGAGCAACTGCGCGTCGGTGCCTCGATTTTTGGCCATGGAACCTACCGGGCCGGATTCTAGAAGGCCCCAAACCTGCGCGCCAGGCGCGGGCAGCGTAAGATTTCGGAATGCGTAGGCCGCGGTGGTCACTCCGCCGAGCCCGGGTCCTGGTCGGCAGCAAGTTCGTGCTGATCGCCGGCCTCGTCGGGTTCGTCCTGATCGCCTGGCTCGTCGAGCTGGTCGGAGGGGTCCACCACGCCGTCCACCTGGGCCCCGTGCTTGCCTCCCTCATGGCCGGGATCCCGGCGCTGTTCTGGCTCGGCTTCTTCTACCTGATGGACCGCCACGAGCCGGAGCCAAAGCAGCTGGTGGCCGGGGTCTGCGTCCTCGGCGCCCTGATCGCGGGGCCCCTCGCCGACTTCGTCCAGTACACCGCGGTCCCGCCGGCCGCCCTCGAGATGCACGGGATCGACCCCCTCGCGCTCGACCGCGTGCTCTACGCCGTCCTGATCGCCGGCCTCGCGCAGGAGATGTGCAAGTACGCGGTCGTTCGCTACACGATCTACGTCTCGCGCGAGTTCGACGAGCCCATGGACGGCATCGTCTACATGATGGCCTGCGGCACCGGCTACGCCGTGTGGGCCAACTATCACCGCCTCTCGGGCCAGGGTCACCAGGTCTATCTCTCGCACGCCGCCGCCCAGGCCGTGGTCACCACCCTCGCGCACGCTTCGTTCGCGGGCGCTCTGGGCTACGTGATGGGTCGCGCCAAGTTCTCCCAGCGGCGCGCGTCGCTGCGCGGCCTGCTCGTCATGCTCGGCCTCCTCGGCGCGGCGAGCCTCAACGGCGGGTTCAGCGTCGTCGAGAACTGGGTGGTCAGCAGCGGCCTCGCGCAGCACCCATGGCGAGGCGTGGGTTATGCCGCCCTGTTCGCCTCGGCGGTGTTCGCGATCACCTGGTTCGCCGCGCAGCGCCTGCTCGCGAGGTCGCCGTTCCGGAGACAGCCGTGACGACGGGCGACAAGAAGTCAAAGAAACCGCGCAAGTCGCGGAAGACGCCGGTCGCCGGCGCGGCGGATGCGGCGGCACCGACGGCGATCGACGAGTCAGGGTCGATCGAGCGCGTCGACGACGCACCGCAGGCCAGCAACCTCGA
>JAYVLW010000789.1:0-20944 GCA_043759315.1 Myxococcales bacterium | reverse complement strand
GGCGAGCGCCCGCGCGTACAGGGCATCCTGGATGTCCTGCAGCAGCGTGCCGATCGAGGCGATCAGCTCGGGGCGCGCGAGCCCGGTCTTCTCCTTCGGCGCCTTGTCGCGCCGGCCCATGAACACGCTGTCCTTCTCGATATCGCGCGGGCCGACCTCGAGACGGATCGGGGCGCCCTTCTTGATCCACTGCCACGCCTTGTCGCCGCCGCGCATGTCGCGACCATCGACGTGCACGCGCACGCGCTCTCCGGCGAACTGCTGGGCCTCGAGATCCTTCTCGAGCTGCTTGCAGTACGTCATCACGCGGTCCCGATCCTCGGGCTTCTGGATCACCGGGATGATCACCACCTGCTCGGGCGCGAGCCGCGGCGGGCAGACCATGCCGTCGTCGTCCGCGTGCGTCATGATCATCGCGCCGATCAGCCGCGTCGACACACCCCACGACGTGGTCCACGCGTGCACGACCTGGCCCTGATCGTTCTGGAACTCGATGCCGCTCGCCTTCGCGAAGTTCTGCCCCAGGAAGTGCGACGTACCCGCCTGCAACGCCTTGCGGTCCTGCATCATCGCCTCGATGCAGTACGTCTGCACCGCGCCGGGGAACCGCTCGCCCGCGGTCTTCTCGCCCTGGATCACCGGCATCGCCATGTACGTCTCGGCGAACTCGGCATAGACGCCGAGCATCTTCATCGTCTCCTCGACCGCCTCCTCGCTCGTGGCATGCGCCGTGTGGCCTTCCTGCCACAGGAACTCCGCCGTGCGCAGGAACAGCCGCGTGCGCATCTCCCAGCGCACCACGTTCGCCCACTGGTTGATGAGCAGCGGCAGGTCGCGATAGCTCTTCACCCACTTCGCGAACGACGCGCCGATGATCGTCTCCGACGTGGGCCGCACCACGAGCGGCTCCTCGAGCTCGCCCGTCGGGATCAGCTTGCCGTCCTTGAGCTCGAGCCGGTGGTGCGTGACCACCGCGCACTCCTTCGCGAACCCCTCGACGTGCGCCGCCTCCTTCTCGAGATAGCTGACCGGGATGAACAGCGGGAAGTACGCGTTGACGTGCCCGGTGTCCTTGAACATGCCGTCGAGGCCGCGCTGGATGTTCTCCCACAGCGCATAGCCCCACGGCTTGATCACCATGCAGCCGCGGACGTCCGAGTTCTCGGCGAGGTCCGCGGCCTCGATGACCTTCAGGTACCACTCGGGGTAGTTGTCGGAGCGGGTCGGCGTGATCGCGGTCTGGGCCTTGGCGTTAGTCACAGCGCGGAAGGCATACCGCACTCGGACAGGAAGCGGCAGACCCGCGCTACGGCATCACGGTGCAATCGCCCGGGCACGTCTCGGCGGTCTCTACCGACGAGCACGTGAAATCCCCGCACCGCTCGCGACACGTCCCGCAGTCCTGTGGGCACAGCCCGCACGACTCTGTGTCCTCGCATACGGCGTTGCCGCAGGTCAGCGCCGCCTGAGCGCAGGTGACCTCGCAGTCGGGATCGTCGCAGCCGGCGAGCCCGTCGCGATCGAGATCCTGCCTGCCCTCGCACGACTCGAGCGGGCCCGGGCCACTCCACTTCAACCGGTACAGGCCGACGGACGACGCGCCGGCGTGAGCTACGGTGCCCCCGACGACGAGGCCATCGCCATCCGGCGCACTGACGGCCAAGGACGTCGTCACCGGCTCGGGTGATCCCGCCGTCAGGATCGGATGCCACGACACGCGCGCCCGGTCCCATTCCCACACCGTCATGGCGCCCTGGACGAGTGCCAGGCGACCCCGGGCGCGATCCCACGCGAGGGATGCTCCGCTCCGCGATGGTGGCCGCGTTGTCGGAAACACCTCGCTCCAGGCCCCCGTCGTCACATCCCACACCCAGGTATCGTTCAGCGGTAGAGAGACCTGCCTGGTCCCCCCTTTCGTGTATCCGCCGAACACGACGACCTGGCGCGAGACCGGATCGTAGCCGACCGCGGCCGCAGTTCGTTCGGGCGGTCCCTGGCCTCGATCGACCCATCCGCCGCCGTCGTGAACGAACAGATGCACCGGCGATCGCACCGAGCCCTCGGTGACGGTGATGCTCCCGACGAGCACGACACCTAGACCGGGCACATATGCCATCTGTGGCGTCGCGACGTCCGGGCTGGCGAACGCGTCGTCCATCCACGTCGCGCCGTTCCACGTCGAGGTCTTCGTGCCGCGGACCACCACCGCCGACTGGTGCACCTCGTCGTACACGGCGACGGCCGGCACGACCGACACCGCTCCGGCCAGCGGGAAGGGCGCCGGTGATTCGATCCACCCGGCTCGCGCGAGCTCCCAGGAGTCCTTGAGGCTACCGGTGTCGTCGCCGAAGATCTGGATCCGGCCGCGGCGCTGGTCGGATGCGATCGCCATGCCTGTGCGAAAAGGAGGAGACGCAGAGACCGGCGTCTGGCGCCACGACGTCCCATCCCACGACGACGCCAACGCAGTGGCAGACACGCCAGCAACCCCGCCGTAGACCAGCGGTCCGGCAGCGTCGGTGGTCGCGGCCATTCCGCTGCGACCGGCCGGCAGCTCGGTGACGGTCCGCGACTGCCACTCCGTCCCGGTCCACAGCCATTGCGCGAGCGCTCCCGCGTTGTCTCCGGACCACACGACACCACGCACGACGGGATCGTACGCGAGCGCGATCGATGTCCCGCCGGGCGGACCGGCGGAGGCCGCCAGGGACCACTGCCCGCCGTCGAAGCGCCACGTGGTCGCGCTCGCGGTTCCGCCGACCATGACGATCTCGCCATGCGATGCATCGAACGCCATCGCATGGCCGACGAAGGGGGGCGGTCCGGAGATGTCGAGCGCGACCCAGTCCACGCCGTCCCAGGCCCAGGTGTCCCCGAGCGGCGCGCTCGCGCCATCGGCACCGCCGTAGAGAACGACGAGCTTCCGGATCGAGTCATAGGCCATCGCGTGCCTCGAGCGGGCCGGGGGAGCATGTGCGGGAGTCAGCAATGTCCACCGCCCGCCTTCCCAGACCCACGTCTCGCGGTTCGCGGTGCCGTCGACCCTACCGCCGAACAGGACGACGCGCCCGCGCGCTGCGTCGTACGCCATCGCGTGCTCCACTCGCGGCGCCGGCGAGAATTCTGCCGGGACGACGTACTGCCACCGCGATCCGATGCGTAGCCAGGTCTCCGCCGACGGAACTTGAGCCTGGCCACCGAACGCGACGGTGGTGTTGGTGCCCGCGTCGAACGCCATGGCATGGTTGAACAGCGAGGGTGCCGGAGCCGGAGCTTCGGCCGTCCAGGTCGCCACCTCGTTCGTGCAGCTGCTGCTGCACCCGTCGTGGCTCATCCGATTGCTGTCGTCGCACTCCTCGGGGTGCTGGTAGACAGGATCGTCGATGTGGCCATTCCCGCAGCCGACCGGAAAGCAGCCGCCGCCGTAGCACGTGCCGTGGCGCTCGTCGCACAGCGTCCCGTCGGGGACACCGCGGCACTCGGTCTCACGCTCGGGAACGCAGAACGTACCGCCGGTCGGCGAATAGACGATGCACGCCGAATCCTGCGGGCACACTGCATCGCCACACTGCGTTGCGTGGCTGCGGACACACGCCGTCGTCGCGACGAAGATGGAGCTGGCCACCAGCATGCGAGCAGCAAACATCACGGTCCATGTTCGCACGGAACAGGAGCGTTTGGCTCGACCGTCTCACGGGCATGCGTCGGCGTAGGACTTCACGATGCCCTCGTCGTCGAACTCGTTGTTGAAGAACCACTCGCCGTCGGAGAGGAAGCCGATCTTCGCCACGGTGTCGGGCTTCGCGCCGTCGGCCCTGGCCTTCGCCCACACCTTCGCCAGCGAGCACTTCGGGAGCGGACGCAGCGGCCACTTGCAGTTGGAGTCGATCGGGCTGAGGTCGCGCACGCGGACCTCGACCTCCTTCGCACCGACGGTGACCTCGACGTAGCAGTCGATGTCGACCTCGACGTTGCGCGGGACGTCCGTCGGCCGCGCGGAGTGACTGGGCGAGCGAAACACGTAGCTCGAGTCGTCGTCGGACTTGGTCAGGTCCGCGAGACCGTTCGGGTGCACGTAGTACACGTCGAGGCGGGCGAAGCCGGCGTCGGGGAACACCGACCGCGCGAGCGCGAGCGCCTTCGGTGCATACGCGACGGCGTCGAAGTTCTTCGGGTCGTAGTCGATCGGCCGCGTGAACTTGGTCGGAGTCTGCGCGGGCGCGCTCGGTGCTCCGCCGCCGATCACGACGTTCGAACCGACCGACACGCCCGGTCCGATGTGCACGCCATGGTCCGCGGCGCTACCGCCACCCACGATGGTCGGCGACCCGGCCGGCGGAGGCGGAGCGGGCGTCAAGCCGCCACGTGGCGCCGCCGGCATCGGGGTCGCTGGGGAGCCTTCCACACGGGGAGTGGGCGGAGTCCGAGCGACCGTCGGCGAAGCTGGAGCCGGAGCGGACACGGAAGGTGTGGGCGCCGCTGGTGGCTCGATCGCGACTGTCGTCGTCGGCGGCACTTCCGCCTCCGCGGAGGCGCCCATGCGCGACGCCGCGATCAGCGCGACCCCGCCGACCAACGTGATCGCCGCGGCGAGCGCGATCCATCGCCCGGTCTTGCGGGTCGCCAGCGTCGGCTCCGGCGGTCCCGGGATCGGCGTCGCCACGCGCGTGGGTGCCTTGGCCAGATCCGCCGGCGTCGGCTGCATCGCCCTCTCCATCGAGGCCCTGCCGTTCGTCATCCCGCCGCGCGACGACAGCGGCCTCCACTGCTCGGCCGGCAGCGACGTGGCCGCGTGGCTCATCGCCTGCGCCATCGCGCTCGTCGTGTGGAATCGATCCTTCGGGTCCTTCGCGAGCGCCTGCAGGATCACCTGCTCGAGCGCCGGCGACAGCTCCGGGCGCACCGAGCTCGGGCGCGGTGGCGCGACCTCGAGGTGCGCGCGCATGAGGTCGTAGAGGGTCTCGCCGACAAATGGCACCTGCCCCGTCACGGCCTCGAACAGCACGATGCCCGCGGCGTAGATATCGGTCCGCGCATCGACGTTGCCCGAGCCGCTGATCTGCTCGGGCGCCATGTACGCGGGCGTGCCGAGCAGCGCGCCGGTGCGCGTGCGCGGCGACAGCGCGTTCGACAATCCGGGCGCGAGCTTCGCGATGCCGAAGTCGAGGACCTTGGCGTGGCCCTCGCCGGTGATCAGGATGTTGTCGGGCTTGAGATCGCGATGAACGATGCCGAGCTCGTGCGCGGCGCCGAGGGCCGAGAGGACCTCGGACATGACCAGCACGATGCCGCCGATCGGCGCCCGCTGGGCGCCGCGCACGATCGCGGCGAGCGTGTGGCCCTCGATGAACTCCATGACGATGTACGGCCGTCCGTCGGGGAGCTGCGCGAGATCCATGACGCTCACGATGTTCTCGTGGCGGATCAGGTTCACCGCCTTGGCCTCGGCGAAGAACCTCTCGAGCAGCTCGGGGTTGCGAGCGCACTGATCCGAGAGAATCTTGATCGCGACGCGGCTGCCGATCGCCGGCTGCACGGCCAGGTAGACCTGTCCCATCCCTCCCTCGCCGATCATCCGCGCGAGGCGATAGCGCCCGATCTCGGTGCCGAGCAGCGCGTCGGCGGTCTCCGGCAGCGGCTGGCCGTCCTCGGGACAGAAGCCGCCCCGCTCGTAGCGCTGGCCGCATGCGCCGCAGACGAACATCAGGGCAAGGCTAGCACTCCCTCAGTCGAGGTTCTTCTCGAAGCTGCCGTACATGGGGTTCGGGATGAGGAAGAACGTGGAGCCGAAGTCCGCGAACGCGGTCTCGGGCTGCTTGCGCAGGTCCTGCGTGAGCGCCGGGAAGTCGAGGATGTTGTCGCCGACGTATGCGACGACCTCCATGTTCATCTTCACGAGATCGAAGCGCGGGTTCTTGTCGCTCGTCGCCTGCTTGCAGTGGATGGCGTCGTAGACGAAGCCGGTCGCCGCGAGGTTCACCTCGGTCTGCGCGCACTCGGTGGCCGCGAGGCGGTTCGTGACGAACACGACCTTGCCGCCGAGCTGCTTGACCTTCTTCGTGAAGGCGAGCGCCCCGTCGATCGGCGTCGCGGCCTTCTTGTTGACCCAGTCGGTCCAGCTGCCCGGCGAGTAGCCGGTGCCGAGATCGGCGCGTGCGTGCTGGTACGCGCTGTTGTTGAGCGTGGTCTCGTCGATGTCCATGATCACGCCCCAGCTCGTGGGGACGCCGGCGGCGACGCGCGCGGCGACCTTCGCGGTGGCGGCGCCGTACGACTGCAGCGACAGCGCGCGGCGCTCGGCGGCGCGCTGGTACCAGCGAAGATCGAGGCCGAGCGGGGTGACAGGCGCGTCGGTGATGCACGTGCCGGCGCAGCTCAGCTTGAGGCGGGCCTTCGCGGAGGTGGGGGGCATCGCGGACGGGCCGTTCGTGAGCTCGACGAGGTAGAAGCCCGGGATCGAGATGTCGAGGCCCGAGATCTTCGAAAGCTTGCCGTAGCCGGCGTCATCGTCCGTCGCGAGGGTCTTGGGATAGCTGCCGTCGGCGAGCCGCGGGCCGTAGACCTTGAGGAGCGTGTCGAGGCCGGCCGCGGTGCCCGCGTGCGTGACCTCGAGCGAGACCTTCGTGCCTTCGGCCGCGAAGAACACGAAGCCCGGGCGTGGGATCGTGGTCGAGAGGGTCGCGTCGGTGCTACCGGGCGCGATCCGAGCCTGGACCTCGATGCCCGGCACCGCGTCGCCCTTCTCGTCCTGGCCCGCGAGGTCGGCAGCTCCGTCCTCGCCGCCGGAGTCGGCGGTGCAACCAAGAAGCGTCGGAGCGAGGACGAAGGCGGAGACGAGGAGTGAGCGCATGAGCTTGCGTGCCGCGGTGCAGCATGCGTGCCCGCCTCGCCGCGAGGGTTTCTCTTAGCTTGCGTCGGCGGGAGCTGGCCACACGAGTAGCCGTGGCCACCCGGGCCGAGGCGCCTGGAGCGATGAACGCCGCGAACGAACAACGGCCGCATCACTGCGGCCGCTGAATCGTGACGACGTCGCGACGGATCAGGACGGAGCGGGAGACGACAACCCGGCCTGGGCGGCGACTTCAGCCGCGAAGTCGCCCTTCTTCTTCTCGAGACCCTCGCCGAGCTCGAAGCGCGTGAACCGGCGGATCTTGATGTTCTCGCCGATCTTCGCGATCAGCTCCTGCTGGAGCTGCTCGATCGTCTTGTCGGGGTTCTTCACGAACGACTGGTCGAGGAGACAGATCTCCTTGAGCCACTTCGTGATCTGACCCTCGACCATCTTCTGCGCGATCGCCTCGGGCTTGCCGCTCTCCTTCGCCTTGGCGACGAGCACGGCCTTCTCCGCGTCGATCACGTCCGCCGACACCTCTTCCTTGCGGACGAACTGCGGCGCGGTCGCGGCGATCTGCATCGCCACGTCCTTCGTGAACGTGACGAAGTCGTCGTTGCGCGCGACGAAGTCGGTCTCGCAGTTGATCTCGACAAGCACGCCGATCTTGCCGCCGCCGTGGATGTACGAGACGACCGCGCCTTCGGTGGCCTCACGACCCGCCTTCTTCGCTGCCTTCGAGAGGCCCTTGGCGCGGAGGTAGTCGATCGCCTTGTCCATGTCGCCGGCGACTTCCACGAGCGCCTTCTTGCAGTCGCTCATGCCAGCGCCGGTGCGCTCGCGCAGATCCTTGATGAGTGCTGCGGTGACTTCCGCCATGACTACGACTCCGCGTCCGGGGAGGCCGAGGCCTCGGGGTTGAACATGCTGCCGCCCGTCGACATCTCGACGCGCGGACCATCGCCACCCGACGAAACGTGAATGACGCGCTCGCCCTCGTCCTGGCGCTCCTGGCCACGGGTGCGGGCGTGCTCCTTGTAGATCTTGTTGCCGAGCACGGCGGCGTCGGCGATGCGGCCGGCGAACAGCTTGATCGCGCGGATCGCGTCGTCGTTGCCGGGGATGACGTAGTCGATCTTGTCCGGATCGCAGTTCGTATCCGTGATCGCGACGATCGGGATCTCGAGCTTGCGGGCCTCGTCGATCGCGATGTGCTCCTTGTGAGGATCGATGACGAACAGCATGCCCGGGAGCTTGCTCATCGTCTTGATGCCGCCGAGCGACTTGAGCAGCTTCTCGCGGTCGCGGCGGATCATCACCTGCTCGCGCTTCGTGAGCGCGAACAGCGTGCCGTCCTCCTCCATCTTCTCGAGACCGCGGAGGCGCTCGAGCGAGCCCTTCACCGTCTTGAAGTTGGTGAGCGTGCCGCCGAGCCAGCGCTGCGTCACGTAGTGCTGGCCCGAGCGGCCGGCCTCTTCCACGATCACGTCCTGCGCCTGCTTCTTGGTGCCGACGAACATGATGGTGTCGCCCTTGGCGGTCGTATCGACGACGGCCTGGAACGCCTGCCGGAACAGCTTCACCGTGTGCTGCAGGTCGATGATGTGGATCCCGTTACGGGCGCCGAAGATGAACTGCTTCATCTTGGGGTTCCACCGCCCCGTGTTGTGACCGAAGTGAACGCCCGCTTCGAGAAGCGCGCGCATGCTGATCGGGTTTTGCCCCGTCGCGTCTGCCATCGTTTCCATGTCAATCCTTGCGTTGGTAGCCACCTGCACCGTCGTCGCCGTCGGAAACCTCCGGAGGAGGCCACGCCCGAGTAGCTCGGATGCAGTGAGTAGTTCCTCGAAGATTCGAGGAGGCGCGGATCTAGCACGCCCGGATCGCCGACGGCAAGCTCCTCGAGTGGGGTTGATCCCCAGGGATTCTGCTAGCTTGGTGCCCGCGATGAAGCGCCTTGCCCTGCTCGCCCTTGCCGCCTGCTCGTCGGCCCCGGTCCACACGGTGCCCGCGCCGCCCGCGACGGGGGTGGATCCGGTCGCGACGGCGGTGATCCCGGTGCCCGATCCGGGGCCTCCCGGGCTCCGGCTCCCCGGCGACGTCAGCCCGACCCTGTACCGGCTCGAGCTTCGCCTCGATGCCCTCGACGCGGACCGGGGGCTCGGCACCATCTCGATCGACGCGGAGGTCCGCAAGCCGACACGGGTGGTGTGGCTGAACGCGACGGACCTGCGGATCAAGGAGGCGAGCCTCGCCGGTGCGCCCGCGCGCGTGATCCCCGGCGGCGAGGACTACATCGGGCTCACGCTCGACAAGGAGCTCCCGGTCGGGCCGATCAAGATCGACGTCCTGTTCATGCCGCCCATCGACCACGAGAAGTCGCGCGGCATCTACGCGGAGAAGGAGGGTGCCGAGACCTACGGGTACACGTTCTTCGAGGCCACCGATGCGCGGCGCGCGTTCCCATGCTTCGACGAGCCCAGCTACAAGGTTCCCTGGCAGCTATCGTTCATCGTCAAGGAGACGGACGTGGCCGTCGGCAACGCGCCGACCGTGAAGGAGACCCCGGTGGGCAAGGGCCTGAAGCGAGTCGAGCTCGCGGTCTCGAAGCCGTTGCCGAGCTACCTCGTCGCGTTCGTGGTCGGGCCGTTCGAGGTCATCGACGGCGGTGTCGCCGGGCGCGTGAAGACGCCGATCCGGTTCATCGTGCCCAAGGGCCGGGCCAGCGAGCTCGGCTACGCGAAGGAGGTCACGCCCAAGGTCGTGGCCGCGCTCGAGGACTACTTCGGGATGGCCTACCCGTACGTCAAGCTCGATGTCGCGGTGGTCCCGCGCTACTGGGGCACGATGGAGCACCCGGGCATCGTCGCCATGGGGCAGCCGCTGACCTTGATCCGACCGGACCAGGCGACGCGCGAGCGCAAGGAGAGCTACGCCAACATCCTCGCGCACGAGCTGGCGCACTACTGGTTCGGCGACTACGTGACGATGAAGTGGTGGGACGACACCTGGCTCAACGAGGCGCTCGGCGAGTGGATGGACCTGATCATCACCGACGCGGCCGAGCCGACGTGGAAGGTGATGCTCTCCCGGGTGTCGCGCGGGGTCTCCGCGATGACCTTCGACGAGGCCCTGAGCACGAAGGCGATCCGGCAGCCGGTGACGACGCGGGAGCAGATCCAGTCCTCGTTCGACGGCGCCATCACGTACCTCAAGGGATCGACGGTGCTCTACATGTTCGAGCAGTACGTCGGACCGGTGAAGTGGCGCGACTTCATCCGCGGCTACCTCAACGCGCACGCGTGGGGGAACGCGAGCGCCGATGACCTGTTCGCGGCCGTGCGAGCTCAGCTCGGTTCCGACGTGGAGGCCGGGCTGCGCAGCTTCGTCGAGCAGCCGGGCGTGCCGCGGATCAGCGCGGAGATCTCGTGCGCGGGCGCGCCGAAGCTCGTGCTGCATCAGACGCGTTCGCTGCCCGCGGGCGTCATCGATCCACAGCCAAAGACGTGGACCGTACCGGTGTGCGTGCGCTACGGCGACGCGAAGTCCGCGCACCGCGGGTGCACGATGCTCCGCACCACGGATGGCGAGCTCCCGGTCGAGGGTGCGTGCCCGACGTGGACGATCCTCGGCGCGGATGGCGCGGCGTACTACCGCACGGCCGTGGATCCGAAGATCGCGACGCAGCTGCTGACGCCCGGCTCGACGATCGCGAAGGTGGCGAAGCCGTCCACCGCCGAGCGGCTGCAGCTCGTTGCCAACCTGCGCGCCGCCGTGGAGCGCGGCGAGCTCTCCATCGACAAGGTGCTCGCCGTGGCGCCGCTGATCGCGCGCGATGCAGAGGACAAGGTGGCGCTGTCGGCGCTGAGCGCGAGTGACGTGAAGACGGGCGGCCTCGACGACGCGCTGTACGCGAAGTACGTGCGCTATTACGTTGCCACCTACAAGGCGCTCGCCGCGAAGCTCGGTTGGAAGCGCCAGCCGAAGGACTCCGACGACCGCCAGGCGCTGCGCGCGGCGGTGGTCAGCGGCGTCGCGTATCACGATCCGGCGCTCGCCAAGGAGGCGACGAAGCTCGCGACGGCGTGGCTCTCCGATCGCAGCGCCGTCGACGACGACATGGTGGGCGGCGTGCTGGCGGCGGCCGCGCACCACGGCGATGCCGCGCTGTTCGACACCATCCTCGCCGCGGCGAAGAAGCCGCGCGACCGCAACGAGCTCCAGCGGCTGGTCGGTGCGCTCGGCGGGTTCACCGATCCGGCGCTGGTCGATCGCGCTCTCGCGCTCGTGCTCACGACCGAGTTCGATCTCCGTGATTCGCTCTCGATCGCGTACTCGATCCTGTTCGCGCGCGAGACCCGCGCGCGAGGGGTGGCGTTCGTCGAGGCCCACCTCGACGAGATCCTGAAGCGGATGCGCGAGGACGAATCGTCATGGTTGCTCGAGGCCATCTCCTCGGCGGCCTGCGATCAGGCCACGGTCGCTCGGCTCGAGGCGCTCGTGATGCCGCGCGCGAAGACCATCGGCGGCGCCGAGGCTGCGGCCACGCGCGGCTTCGAGCTCGGCCGGCAGTGCATCGCGGCCACGCAGCGTCAGCTGCCGGCGCTCACCGCGTATTTGAAGTGAGCCTGTCAGCTTACCGACCGATTTCGCTCCGGCGTGAACCGATCGGTGCCTTAGAATACGCGGATGAGGTGGGCGGCCGGTTTCATCCTGGCGTTCAGCGGCTGCGGGTTTTCCGTTCAAGGGAGCGCGCCTGACGGGACGGAAGCTCGTGATGGCATCGCGTCCGATGCACTCGCCGATGGAGCACCCGCCGATGTCGATAGCCGGTTCTGTCTCGGGGCAGGTCTCGGTCGCGTCTGTCTCGACGCCGCGCCCGTGGGGCCGCTCGTGTTGCCGAACATGGAGCTCGACACCGGGACCTCGGGGAACTGCACGCAGGTGGTCTCGCTCAACTCGGTCGAATACTGCGTCCTGGCGGCGACCACGATCACCGCTCCGACGGGCACGTTCTTTCGCGGCCGGGGGACGCGTCCGCTGATCCTCGTGGCGTCACAGACGGTCACCATCGACGGGACCATCAGCGTCTCCAGCCTCGTCGGGCAAAACCCCGGTGCTGGCTCTCCGGGTGCCGTCTGCGGTGCGCCGGGAATCGGAGAGGCCGATGTCGGCGGCGGGGCCGGCGGGGCCGGGGGCAGCTTCCATGGCAAGGGCGGCGGCGGCGGCGCGGGAGATCTCAACTCGAGCGCCGGCGGAGATGGCTCCAGTCTCGGCGGCATTGCCGCGAACGTGATCGTGCCGACGTCGATTCGCGCCGGTTGTCCTGGCGGCCCTGGTGGCGTTGGCATCGGCGCGGCAGGTGCCGGCGGTCGCGGAGGCGGGGCGATGTACCTGATCGCTGGCACCTCCGTGATCGTGAACGGTCAGGCCTATGCGGTGGGCCAGGGCGGAGCGGGCGGTACGAACTACAGCGGTGGCGGCGGCGGTGGATCGGGGGGCTTCATCGGATTCGACGCGCCGAACGTGATCGTCAACGGAGCCGTGATCGCGAATGGTGGTGGTGGTGGTGAAGGCTCGCCCCCGGGCGAGACGGGAGGATCGGGTGCCGACGGTCCGGTCGACGCCTCGCGCGCGCTCGGCGGACTTGGTTGGCTCGACGCGGGCAACGGCGGCCTCGGTAGTGGAGCTGGCGTGCTCGTCGGCGATCCCGGTCTAGGGGACAACTCGGGGGGTGGCGGCGGTGGTGGCGGCGCGGGCTTCATCTACGTCAAGGGGACGTTCTCCGGCGCCGGACCGGTCTCCCCGTCGCCGTCGCTCAATTGAGCGCGCGGCCCACGACGAGATCGACGACCACCGGCAGGTCGGTCGGAGACCTCGACGAGCGCGACGATGTCGGGCTGCGTGTCCGCGATCAGGGCGCGGACCTCGGCGTACGTCGTGCTCTCGGTGTGGACGTTGAGCAGGAGGATGCGGCGCGCCGTCCCCGCCGGGACCGACCGGCGCGCCGAGGTGAGATCCGGTGTGACGATCAGCAGCTCGACCAGAACCGCGCACGCCGCGGCATCGAAGTAGCCGCCGAGGCGCAGCGCGGCCGCGGCGCCGGTGACGACGACCCCGCCGAGCATGAGCTGGACGTGGAAGTGCTCGAGCAGCGTGCAGGGGAACACCGGCACCAGCGAGAGGACGAGGCACGCGACGGCACCGACGACTCCGAGCGAGACCGCCGCGACCGCAATGCGCCGAGCCACGCCACCAGCGAAGCATGGCCGGCGTACCCGCGCGAGCGAAACGGCCGGGAGGTCGCGTCAGACTCGCGCGCACCACCGACCCACGTCGACGACGGCCGTGCGCTTCCACGGCCTTCCCCTGCGACCGCCTGCGACGCTGCTCGCGGTCTCTGGGGTTCGGCCACGGGCTCGTGCTACCCACATCGCGATGCGCCTCATGTTCGCCGTGATCTTGTTCGCCGCTGCGTGCGGCGGTCCCAAGGCTCCCCCGACGACGACGCCCCCGCCGACCGAAACCGTCGACCACGTGGTGGTGACCGACGACAAGTCCCCGGTCGACGAGCCGCCGGCGTCGACGAAGCCGGTGACGAACAGGTCGCTGGCGTCGATCGGGCTCGATCCTGATGCGATGGACCGGACGGCCGATCCTTGCGAGGACTTCTACCAGTTCGCGTGCGGCGGCTGGATGAAGACGAAGGAGATCGATGCCGACAAGCCGCTCGCGCAGCGCAGCTTCGTCGACATCGAGGACAAGAACCTGGCGTACGAGCACGACGTGCTCGAGGCGCTGCGCGCGAAGCCGGGCGAGGATCCGGTGAACCAGCAGCTGGCCGCGTTCTACGGCTCGTGCATGGACGAGCCGGCGATCGAGAAGGCGGGAACCAAGCCGATCCAGCCGCTGCTCGCTACGATCGCGAAGGTGAAGGATGCGAGGTCGCTGAGCGCCGCGGTGGCGCAGCTGCACGCGGCCGGATTTGGCGTGCTGTTCGGGATGGGCCCGACCCAGGACTCGCTCGATGCGACGAAGGTGATCATCGGCATGGATCAGGGTGGGCTCGGGCTGCCGGATCGCGACTACTACCTGAAGGACGATGCTGAGTCGAAGGGGCTGAAGGCGGCGTACGAGGGCTATGTCGCGGCGATGCTGGTCGAGGCCGGCCACAAGCCGGAGGCGGCGAAGGCCGAGGCGGCGGCGGTGGTCGCGCTCGAGACGGAGCTCGCGAAGGTGTCGAAGGACAAGGTCGCGAGGCGTGATCCGAAGGGGATGTACAACCGGATCGAGAAGGCGGGTGTCGCGAAGGCCGCGCCGAGCTTCGACTGGACGGGGTACTGGAAGACGCTCGGCCTCGCCGCGGATGGCGTGACCGTCGGCGCACCGGACTTCTTCGTGGGCCTCGAGCTGCAGATCAAGGCGACGAAGCCCGAGGTGTGGCGGAACTACCTGACGATGCAGCTGCTGTCGCGAGCAGCGGACATCCTGACGAAGAAGCTCGAGGACACGCAGTTCAAGTTCTACGCGGCGCTGACCGGCCAGGCGGAGATCCCGGCGCGGTGGAAGCGCTGCGCGAGCAAGACGGAGAACGCGCTCGGCGATCTGCTCGGCCAGGTGTTCGTGCGCGACAGGTTCGCGGGCAAGAGCAAGCAGGCCGCGGAGGAACAGATCCACGCGATCGTGGCGGCGATGGACGCGAACCTCGATGCGCTGCCGTGGATGGACCCGGCGACGAAGACGAAGGCGAAGGCGAAGCTGGTCGCGATGACCTACCAGATCGGCTACCCGAAGAAGTGGCGGACGTACGCGTTCAAGCTGGATCCGAAGGCGTGGGGCGCGAACGCGCTCGCGGCGCGCAAGGCGGAGACCGCGCGGCTGAACGCGAAGATCGGCAAGCCCGTCGACAAGGACGACTGGCAGATGACGGTGCCGCAGGTCAACGCGTACTACGACCCGCAGCAGAACGGCATGGTGTTCCCCGCGGGGATCCTGCAGCCGCCGTTCTACTCGGTCGATGCGTCGGTACCGGTGAACCTCGGCGCGATGGGCATGGTGGTGGGCCACGAGCTCACGCACGGCTTCGATGACCAGGGCGCGCAGTACGACGCGGTTGGCAACATGACGAACTGGTGGCAGCCGGAGACGGACAAGCAGTTCAAGGCGCGGACCCAGTGCGTGATCGACCAGTACAACAAGTACGAGGTGTTCGGCGGTGGGCACCTGAACGGCGCGAACACGCTCGGCGAGAACATCGCGGATATCGGCGGGGTGAAGCTGGCGCTGCGCGGGTATCGCTCGCTGCGGACGGCGGCGCCGGACTCGGTGGTCGCGGATGGTTTCACCGAGGATCAGCAGTTCTTCCTCGGCTTCGGCCAGGCGTGGTGCACGAAGATGCGCCCGGACTTCGAGAAGCTGCTCGCCACCGTGGACGTGCACTCGCCGGGCAAGTGGCGCGTCAATGGCTCGCTGCAGGCGACGCCGGAGTTCGGCAAGGCGTTCCGTTGCAAGGCGAAGGCGGCGATGACGCCCGCAAAGCAGTGCGTCGTCTGGTGATAGGGTAGCCGGATGATCCGCTGCGCCTGGGTCCTGAGCATCGTCCTCGCTGTCGCGTGTGGAGGGAAGAAGACCGAGAAGGCGCCTGACCCGCCGACGGGAAGCGGGAGCGCCGCGGGGGTCCCCGAGAGCGTCGAAGCCGGACGGCTGATCTCGGAGGCGGAGATCAAGACGTGGATCGACGCGCTGCTGGCGCGCCTCGACGCGAACGGGAAGCGACGCTGCACCCCCCCGCGGATCAGCGACAAGCAGACTCCCGGCCCGGGGACGGATCTGCTGGTGCAGCTGTTCGAGGGCAAGGGCGAGCTGGCGTCGTGCATGACGAAGCTCGGCGAGCTCGGCAAGGCGGGCAATCTCAAGGCCGACTTCGAGGCAGGGCTGCCGAGCGTGGTCGCCTTCGAGGACGCATGCGGCCTGCTGATCGCCGACAAGGTCCTCGACGCCGCGGCGCGCACCGAGGGCTGCTCCCCGTATCAGGTCGGGGTGCGCGTGGAGCCCAAGGAGCTGATGCGCGCGATCCAGATCGCGCACGCGATCTCGTTCCACGCCGGAAAGCTCGCGACGTCGGGCAAGGCCGACGAGGCGATCCAGCTCTCGCTCGCCGCGCTCCGGGTGATGCAGGACCTGATGCGCGGCCACGTCACGCTGATCATCGCGATGGTCGGGGCAGCATCGACGCAGGTCCTCGCCGATCGTCTGGATGCGATCCTCGAGACCGTGAAGCTGACCGAGGAATCCCGGGCCCTGGTCGCGGCGGCGCTCGACTCGCTGGTCGTCGGCGTGCCGCTGTGGGCCGATGTGATGGCGGGCGAGCGGGACAACATGGACATCTACTTCGGCGCCGCCCAGCTGATGCCGAAGGACTGGACGCCACCGGGGGGATGGAACGAGGAGCTGCGCCCGAAGCCCGACGGCAAGGACACGTTTCCGACGCAGCACTTCGGCAGCCCCCGCGACGAGTCCGCGATCCTCCTGTTGATGACGACGGAGGACGCCGCGGAAGCTGCTCGCGTGTGCCCCGAGGGCGCGAGCTATGCGGTGTGCCAGAAGGGGATGGAGACGCTCGGCGCGGCAGCGAAGCCCGCGGCGGAAGCCGATCTCAAGGCGCTCTATGGCGAGCTGACGAAGGCGGCCACCAGCGCGGCGCCGGATCTGGCGGCGATCCGGACGCGGATCCGCACGTCGATCACACAGATCCTGCGCAGCGTCGCGCAGCCGAACCTCGCGAAGTATCCGATCAAGCTCGCCGAGATGGTCTCGAGGCTCGCCGGGCTCCGGATCCACGTCGAGGTGATGAAGGGCCCCTGCCCGACCGCCGAGGCCCTGGCCGCACCACCGTTCTCGATCCTCGCCGCGCCGCCGCCCCTCGGCGACAAGGTCACGCTCGCGGTCGTCCCGGGGACGGTCACGATCGGTCCGCCGAGCTGGGTGGACCCGGTGAAGGTGTGGACGTTTGCCTGCGCGAAGTAGTGCGTGCGAGGCGGACGCCTCGGTGTAGCCTGTCCTCGCGTGATCGAGTTTCTGCTCCTCGGCGGTCTGCCTCTGAGCGTGTGGGCGATGGAGCGCCTGCGTCGCCGCCAGATCCGCCAGGCGCACGCGAGCTTTCTCGCCACGCTCGATGACGACCTCCAGGTCGTTCTCCACGTCGCCAATCACGAGGCGCGGCAGCGCGACCACTCGCTGCAGCCGCTGCACCTCGTGTATGGCCTGCTCCAGGACGAGCCGTTCCGGGACGTGATCGCGAAGGTCGGGGGAGATCCGGCACGCATCGAGGAGACCGTGACCTCCGCGCTCGATGGCGTTGTGGACGCCACCAATCGCGAGGCGCTCGAGGCGCTCGGCTTCATCAGCGCGGTCGCGCAGCACCTCGAGCGCAAGGCGAGCGTTGGCGATCTGTTCGCGCGGCTCGCGCGCAACGTCACGGTCGCGAAGTCGTTCGAGGCGAGCGAGCTACCCGTGCACGAGCTGCTGTTCGCCGTGGTCCACGGCACGAAGCCCCCGGCGCTGATGCTGCCTGCCCCGTCACCGGGTGCGGTGCACGTGGTGCTGCGCAACGATGACGTCACGACCGTGGAGTTCGTGATGTCGATCCTGCGCGAGGTGTTCGAGCTCGATCCGGCGCGCGCGCAGACCGTGACGATGGAGACGCATCATCAGGGGCGCGCCATCGTGGGGCGGTTCTCGCCGGAGATCGCCGCCACGCACATCGAGTCCGTGCGGACACGCGCGCGAGCTGCCGGGTTCCCGCTGTGGGTCGGCGTCGAGCCGTGCTGACTTAACGTGCAAAGCCAGCGCGCAAGATCGCCTCGGCGGTCTTGAGCGCCGTGACACGGATCGTGTGATCCGGCGGCAGCTTCGCGACGAGCGCTGCGAGCGGCTGCTTCGCCTTGCGGTTATCGATCAGCGCCTGTGCGAGCGCTTTCACGACGCCGCCGGGATCCACACCCGGGAGCTCGATCGGGCCGGGCTTGAGCGACGGGCACTCCGTCCATCGCGCGACCACGTGCAAGAGCGGCGCTTGCTCGGACCACAGGGTCGTCAGCTCCTGGATCCCGAGCGGCCGGCGCGCGAGCTGTTCGCCGAGCGCCGCGAACCCGAGCCAGGCGAGCCACATGCGCGCGAGCACCGCCGACATCTGCGTGCGTGGCCCGTACTGCCGTGGACCGTAGAGCTCGTTGAAGCGCAGGGACGGCGTCAGCCAGATCGCGGCGGTCAGCGTGGCCGCGCTCGGCGCGGACCAGGGTGCTCCGACGATCGCCTCGAAGGCGGCGGTCGCATGCGCGCGCTCGTCGTCGAGAGCGGCGGCGTCCGCTTGCGCTCCCCATGCGGTCGCGAGATCGCCCGGCGCCCCGAACATCGTGCGCGCGATCTCGCGCTCGGTCTGGACGAACACCTGCCCCTCGATCTCCGGATGCTGCGCCGGGAGCTTGGTGCCGACCACGGTGGGATCCTGGATGCCCTGGATCTCGGCGTCGACCTCGGCGTGCGTGATGCCATCGTCGCCGACGGTGAGCGGGCAGATCACGCTGTTGAAATCGACGACCGTGTAGCTCCCGATCCGGAACACCCGGTTGAACGGGAACAGCCGGCACGACGCTGGCTTCGCGGCCCGGCCGTCCTCTGTCTCGATCCGGCACAGGCCGTCGTCCTCGAGGAACCAGCACCGGTCGCGCGGGTTGAACGCGGTGATCGCATCGCCGCGGCGGCGCAGGAACGCGGTCAGCTCGGGCCGCCGCGCGACGAGCTGGACGAGCTGCCCCGCGGCGACATCGAGCCCGATCCCGTGACCCTTGCAGCAGGCGCCACATCCGCGACACTCGTAGCGGAAGCGGCGATCCGGCCAAGTGAAGTACGTCCGCGAGCCATCAGGCGAGCCTGCACCCTCGGGGTCCACGCGCTCCACGCCCGCAGTATGCTCCCGCCGTGACCTTCTTGCGCGCGTGCACCGTGATCTTGCTGGTCGGCTGCGGCAACACCACCGGGACCGAACCGATGCGACCGGCGCCGGCGCTCGCCGCGCCCGGTCAGGCGCCGGCGGAGGCCGAGACCCGCTGCCTGCCGGTGATCGCGAAGGAGTGCCACTGCTCGTACACCTGCGGCACGGGCGTCCGCGACGGCGACCACTGGATGGTCACCCACGAGGTCTGGAAGGACCCGCTCAAGGCGCGCGTCGAGCAGTACTGCGAAGGTCAGCCGTGTACGCCCGTGTTCGCCGGCGAGATCGTGTGCGACAGCATCTGCAACGCGATGCCCGTCGACACGACCTGTCACTTCGATGCGTCGGGCGTCTGCCGCGGGGCCAGGTAGCCGAACGTTCGCGGGGCGTGCCTACGCGTCGTCGTCCTTGTCCTTGCCGCGGCGTTCGATGTTCGCGGCGGAGCCGAGCTCGCGATGGATGCGCGCGACGCGCTCGACCTGGCCCTTCGCGGGGAACCGCTCGTAGAAGCCCTCGAGCTTGAACGCGCGCGCGAGGTCACTCCACACGGAGAGGCGGCGCGTCCACCGCTTGACCCGTTCGTCCTTCGGCTCCGCGTCCTCCGCGGCGAGGTCCGCGCACACGCGCAGCATCGCCTTCAGCGTGACCGGTCGCGTGATCATGTAGCCCGGGTGCCCCCACGCGTCGCCCCACGCCTTCTCGGCGGCGCGCAGGAAGTCGCGGACGATCTCGTAGTAGCGCTCCGCCTCGCGCGGCAGGTTCTGCTTCTTCGCGAGCTTGCGCCAGTCACCCGTGGCCCACCGGTGCAACTCGTTGAACAGCTCGGCCTGGAGGATCCACTTCTCCTGCTTCGACCGGCCGCCGAGCCGGTTGATCTTGTAGCGAAGCGGCGAGTCGCCCTCGCGGTACAGGTGATCCACGATCCGCGCGGCGAACTTCTTGTCCGGAGCAGCCCACGACACCTTCTCGTAGAGGTCCACGAGGTGGCTCTTGTTGATCCTCGTGGGCGTGGAGTTGATGATGACGAACATCTCGGTCGCGAAGTCCTCGCTCTTGCCGTCGAAGATCACGCACGGCACGTGGATCGTGCGCGCGTCGTCGGGACGGGCGCGCCGGAAGAAGTGGAGCGCGGCGAGGCGGTGCTGGCCGTCGATGATGAGGTACTTCCCCTTCGGCTCGGTCAGGTTCCCGATGTTCGTGAACGGCTTGACGGGATCGAACTTCAGCTTCTCGTCGGTGAACAGCAGCACCGTCCCCGGAATCGGCGGCTGGCTGACCGCGGTCTCGTAGAAGTTCTGGATCTGGCTGACCTTGGCCTTCGATACCTGGCGCTGGAACGCGGTGTCGGTCGACTCGATCTTCGAGATGAACCGCGCCACCTCGTCGTCGTCACCGACTTCGTCGGCCGCCAGGCTCGGCGCGCCTTCGGCATAGAACCGGCTGATGAACCGGGCCTTGTCGAGGATGTCGTCGACCGGATAGGCGCAGAAGTAGAAGACCGAGTCCTTTTGGCGGATCTGGGTGGCCAGCACGAGATCATCGTAGCCCGGATCAGCGGTGCGTCGTGAGCTGCCACGGCCAGACGAGCAGATCGTCACGGACGACCGCGTTCGTCTGGTCGTCGAGCCAGGCGGGGAAGTCAGCGCCCGCGAGCGGCAGCTCCCACACGATCAAGCGGTCCAGCGTGGCCTGCACGATCCGGCGCCCGTTCGGCGCGACACCGAGGACATCTGTGGCCTCGAACAGCAACGGCACCTCCCAGCGGGCCAGCGACGGCAGCTCCAGCACGAGCAGCTGCTCGGCGCTCCCGGTGCCGATCGCCAGCCGTCCGGAGGCCTGGACACGCGGCGCGCGGGTCGACGGGTTGAACAGCCGACGCACCGGCTTCGCGCCTGTGATGTCGAGCAGCTGGAGCTCTCCGTCGGCGAGCGTGATCATGACTCCGAGGTCGGTCGGGTTGACGCTCTGGATGGTGCGGTCGAAGGTCTGCACGAGGACGACGCGGTCGGCATCCCACAACAGCAGCCGGTTATCCTGGACGATCAGCACGTGCCCGAGCAGATCGCCGGCGAGGAAGGTGGAGTTGCCGCCGACGACGTTCGTGCGCTCGGTCGCCCCGT
>JAYVLW010000788.1:0-5309 GCA_043759315.1 Myxococcales bacterium | reverse complement strand
TCCGCCGCCACCGGGTGGGTCCCTGGTCACCGGTGACGCCGGTGGATCTGGTACCCGCGCTGACCGGTGGCGACACCCAGATAGATGTGGTTCGACAGCGCGAATACCGCGGAGGCGGCGACGATGGCGAACAGCCAGCGATGGCGCGAGATCACACCGCGAAGCGTACGCACGTGGGGCACGAACAGCGCGAGCAGCAGGAGCACCCCGATCCCGAGGTACGCATAGCCCTCGTACTGCCACGGCGTGGCCTCGACGTTCGTGATCCATCGCGGGACCAGCCACGACAGGAGGTTCGCGCTCTCCTTCTCGAATCCCCACTGCGGGCGACCGGCCTCCGGCGCGAAGTAGCCGGCGAACAAGGCCGCGGCGCCGACGGCGAGAATGCCGAGTGGGAGCCAGATCGCGATCGAGCGGCGATCGCGTGAGCGCAGCACCGCGGGCAGGTAGATCGCGAGCGAGAACGCTGCGTGATACGGCGTGGTGAGCGCCGCGACCGCGAGTTGCGCGATGCGCGCAAGCGCGATGCGGCGCGGCGTGCGTGCGGCCACCGGCGTGCGTAGGTAGAGATAGAGCGCCCACAGCAGGATCCAGTGCGCCGAGAGGGCGGGGTGGGCGTAGCGGAAGATCCACGTCGGCACCGCGAGGAAGAACACGGCGGCGACGAGGTTCGTTCGCCAGCTCGTGTGGCCGAGCGCGCGCACGCACGCCACGCCGAACACCGGCTGCAGCGCATACGCCAGGCCGTGCCACAGGCCGAGGTATGCGGTCGCGCTGAACGACTCCCACGGAGGGATCAGCGTGGCGATCGACTTGTTGATCAGCGCCCACAGCGGAATGCAGTCGAGGAACGCGACGCTCTTCGGGTACGGCACGTTGACCGCGTGATTCACGAACACGGGCCAGTGCCAGGTGTCGTGGAGGAAGTAGCGATAGCCCATCAGCGCCATGCGCTCGTCGGCCTGCGGCAGTTGCCAGTAGGTGTTCATCCCGACGAGATGGCTCGGCCCGTACGCAACGACGAACGTGATCAGACCGAGCGCAGCCGCAACGATGTAACTGTGCAGACGAGGGGGGGGGAATTCCTGCGCCCACGTCGGCACCGTAGCACCGGTGAGCGGACGGTGTCTTCGGCGACGCTCACGAGCGCCCACTGTAGAGAGTTCGATGCGAGCTTCACGACTCATCTCGCGCTCGCGTGATCGACGTCGCCCAACCTGACATCGGCGTCGCAGTAGTTGCCAAGAATCGAACTGCGTCGACTCGAGACCATCGAGTCGGACTTGTCGAGGGAGCTCACCCCCGCGTAGCGTCGCGAGTCGTGCGGGGTAAGTACGGTGACGACGATCACGGACTGAAGCGAGATCTCGTCGCGCGACTGCCGCTGCTCCTCGTCGGCATCCTCCCTGCGGCGTTGCTCGCGATCGGTCTCGTCAAGTTCACCTTCAACCACTTCTTCGCGCGCGCGCCATACCTCCTGGACTCGGGCCTGCTATCGGGTGTGGTGTACCGATCGGGTCTGCAGCTCGCGCCTCCCGAGATCGCGTGTGGCTACGCCACGTCGTTCTATCAGATCTATGTTTCGCCGATCATCTCGGCGTTCTCGGCGCTCAGCTATCTCGTCCCGGTGCGTCGGATCGAGTGGTTCGCGTTCGTCCAGGCGATGGTGTATCTACCGCTCGGCTTCGTCGTGTATGCCCTAGCGTCCCAGCTAGGGCCGTTCTCGGTGCGGAGGCTAGCGATCTCCACCGCCGCGGCGCTGGTGTTCTCGTTCAGCGGAATCGTGCTCTGGATGATCGGTTATCCGCACTACGAGGCCGCAACCCCCGCGCTCATCTGCCTCGTACTCGCGGCCGTGGTCACCGGCCGCACGCGCCTAACCTGGATCATGATCGCGCTGGCGGTGTCGGTGCGGCAGGACGGCGGTTTTCACGTCGCGCTCGCGCTCTCGCCGCTGGTCTATCTCAAGCGGCGCGGCACCGAGATGGTGCCGAGCCAGCGCCGCCTGCTGGTCACGATCGGGGTGGCCGTCAGCGCCAGCATCGTCGGGTTTGCATGCCAGCGGTTGCTGTGGCCGCCAGTGGATCGGCTGACGCCGGTCTACTTCGGTACGCCCAGCTACGCGCACGTGACGTGGATCTTGCTCTACGAGCGGATGCGCGACTTTGGATCCCACTGCCAGCTCATCTACTACCCGTTCCTCGCGACGCTGCTGGTCGCTATCCTCCGCCGGGACGTGAGCTACCTGTTCGGCTGGGCCGCGACGCTGCCGTGGTTCTTGTTCAACTTCACGGCGTTCGACGCGGCCAAATCCGCCTTCGTGGCGTACACCGCAGGCCCGTTCCTTGTCGCGATGTTCTGGGTCTACATCTACGGTGCGAAGCTTGCACCGCCGCACCGTCGGTTTCGTCCAGGCGCGATCGAGGCGCTGTTCACGTTGGTCTGCCTGTCCTCGACGCTCGGCGTCTACCGCGGACGCCCCGAGGCCGCGAGGGCCATCGTTCACGACACGGCCTTTCTGCAGAAGCTGGATCGCGAGGCCGTCCACGGTTTCGCTGATGCGTTGCTCGCGCACCACGCGGATCTCGGGCACATCTATGTAGATAGCCCGGTCGGCGCGCTCGTCCAGGAGGGGTTTAGAGTCGGTGAACACTGGTTCTTTCGCCAGGGCCGTCCCGATGCAATCGCTTTCTATGCGGAGAGCAACGAGATCCTGCCGGAGCTCGTGCAGGCCGACCTCGATCACTGCGTTCAGGCGTTGTCGACGCACCTCTACCTGAGCTCGCGCGAACGAGTGCCGAAAGCCATCTTCGGCGATCTTGAGATCAGACGCGTGCCTGCGATGTTCGTGTTCACGCGCGTCACCCGACCGGGTGTGTTCACCTCGGAGCACGAGATGCGAATCCTCGCCGGGTTCAGCCTTCAGGGCGGATTGGGCGCTCTACCTGTGGGCCACTATGTTTGGACCGTGCAAGTCGAGGGAACCGTGCGCTTGCGGATCGAACCCGACGAAGCGCCGATCTCCGAACTGCAAGGCACCGGCGATGTGATCCTCCCGTTCGACACCGACGGCGAGCGCGCGATTCGTTATCGTGTGACTTCGATGGGGCCAGATCCACTCGTGATCAAGGGCGCAAAGCTGCGACGGCTCGACTCAGCCCCAGCTGCACGATGATGCCGACGGAGCGGAGCGCCTCGGTCTTGTTCAACTTGGAGCGGCCGGCGCGGCGATCCTCGAACAGGATCGGCGTCTCGCCGAACGTGCAGCCGACCTGCCGGCAGAGGAACAGGATCTCCTCCATGAACGAGTAGCCGCGCGAGCGAACAGTCGAGAAGTCGATCTGCGCGAGCTTGGAGACGCGGTAGCAGCGAAAGCTGCCACTGTTGTCCCGGGTCTTGAGGCCGAGGCAGACGCGCGCGAGGCCGTTGATCCCGAACGACATCGCCTTGCGGCGCAGGCCGAACTCGCCCTCGACGCCGCCGCCGGGCATATAGCGCGAGCCGATCATCACGTCGTGATCAGCCATCCCGGCGAGCAGGGCAGGAATGAATCGCGGGGGATGACTGAAGTCAGCGTCGAGGTTCAGGTAGTAGTCGTAGCCGTTCTCCACCGCGTACTTCATCGCGTGGACGATCGCGCTGCCGAGGCCCTGCTTGCCTGCGCGGTGGACGATGTGGATGTCGGGTAGCTCGGTCACCAGCTGGTCGCAGATCGCGCCGGTGCCGTCCGGAGAGCTATCGTCGATCAGGAGGATCGCGGCGTCGGGCGCGTGCTCGCGAATCGCCTGGCAGAGCGGCCGCACGTTCTCGGCCTCGTTGTACATGGCAAGCGACACGAGAAGGCGCGGCACGACATCCCTATATCTCGACGGGTCGTCGTGGAACAACCCCCCACGCTCCTCGGTGACGCTTCGCACGGGACATGACACGAACGTCATGGTTTCTGCCTTCCAGGGAGCTGAGCGCGATTGCTTGCTCCCTGTCGCGCGACCTCTTAAGGTCGGTGACGACCATGGCGCGCGTGCTCGTTACCGGGGTCGCCGGCCAGATCGGATCGTTCCTCGCGGAGCGACTGCTTGGTGGTGGTCATACGGTCGTCGGCGTCGATCACGCGCCCTCGGCGCGCGCGGGCGTCGTGATGATGCCGGGGCCGCTCGTTGCCGCCGGCGTCGCACCGCTGCTCGACCGCTGCGGTGCGCTCGATGCGATCGTGCACCTCGCCGGCAAGACCAGCGTCGGCGAATCGTGGGCAGCGCCGATGGACACGTTCGATGCGAACGCGCGGACCGCGGCGGCTCTGGCGTACACGGCACAGGCGCGGGACATCACGTTCGTCAACGCGAGCAGCGCGGAGATCTTCGGTATCAGCGCGGACGCCCTCCAGAGCGAGGGCACGACGATCGCGCCGGTCTCTCCGTATGGCGTGGCGAAGGCCGCGGGCCATGCCGTGGTGAAGCTCGTGCGCGAGGAGATGGGCGCCCGCGCGACCAACCTCATCTTCTACCTCGGCGAATCGATCCGGCGCGCCGAAACGTTCGTATTCCGCAAGATCACGCGCGGGCTCGCGCGGGTGAAGCTCGGGCACGCAGCGCGATTGACGCTCGGCAACACCGCCGCGATCCGCGACTTCCTGCACGCGGATGACCTCGCGCGCGCCGCGGAGATGTTCGCGCTCGGCGCCACACCGGGTGACTACGTGGTGGCCTCCGGCGAGGCGCACGTGGTCGCCGACATCGCGCGGACATGCTGCGAGGTCTTCGGCCTCGACGCAGAGAACGTGCTGGGGACCGATCCGGCGCTGTTCAGGCGCGCCGATATCCCGCGGCTCGTTGGCGATTCGACAAAGCTGCGCGCCCTCGGCTGGGCACCGACCATGACGTTCCGCGAGCTCGTGCGCTCGATCGCCGAGCACGACCTCGCCGCCGTTGCACGAGAGGAGACCTAGCTCATGAAGCGCGCGTTGATCACCGGTATCTCGGGCCAGGACGGCTCGTACCTCGCCGAGCTTCTACTCGAGAAGAGCTACGAGGTCCATGGCCTGGTTCGCCGCTCGAGCACGTTCAACACCGGCCGCATCGATCACGTCCGCGATCGGATCAAGCTGCACTACGGCGACCTCGTCGACTCCACGTCGCTGCACACGGTGATCCGCAACGTGAAGCCCGACGAGGTCTACAACCTCGCCGCCCAGAGCCACGTTCGGGTCAGCTTCGAGCTACCCGAGTACACGTGCGACGTCACGGGTGCGGGCGTGGGTCGCCTGCTCGAGGCGATCCGGATCTCCGGCCTGCAGACGAAGTTCTATCAAG
>JAYVLW010000787.1:0-13841 GCA_043759315.1 Myxococcales bacterium | reverse complement strand
CATCGCCGCGTACTCGAGCGTTGCGGCACGCAGCAACTGCTTCATCGAGATCGTCGTGCCCGCGTCGGCCGCCATGAAGGCGGCACGGAGCGCGGCGTTGCGGATGTATCCGCCGCTGAGCGGGAACTCGGTCGCGAGCGCCGCGAGGCCGAGATCTCCGTCGGTGGGGACGGTGGCGGGGAGGTGGGCCTGCCACAGGCGCAGCCGGGCCGGCTCGTCGGGCGAAGGGAACTGCAGCTCGCAGGTCAGCCGGCGCTGGAACGCGGGATCGATCGACGTGCCGTGGTTCGTGGTGAGGATCGCGATGCCATCGAACCGGTCGAGCCGCTGCAGCAGGTAGTTGACCTCGAGGTTCGCGTAGCGATCGTTGCTCGAGCGCACCTCGGTGCGCTTCGCGAACAGCGAGTCGGCCTCGTCGAACAGCAGCATGATGCGGCCGTCCTCGGCGGCGTCGAACAGCTCGCCGAGGTGCTTCTCGGTCTCGCCGATCCACTTCGACATCACCTTCGCGAGATCGACGCGATACAGCTCGAGCCCCAGCTCGCGCGCGATCAGGCCGGCGACCATCGTCTTGCCCGTGCCCGGCGGGCCGTAGAACAGCGCGGTGATGCCGCGCGCGGTCGCGATGCGCTCGTCGTAGCCCCAGTCGTCGAACACGGTGCGGCCGTGGCGCGCGCGGCCGATCAGCTCGCGAATACTATCGAGCATCTCGTCGGGCAACGAGACCTGGTCCCAGCTCGCGAGCCGGGTCACGCGCTGCGCCGTGGCGCCGATCCGCGTGGCGAGGTGCTGCCGCGCGGCCTCGTCGACGATCGCATCGTGCTCGGCGGGGGTGGCGTCGGCGCGCACGATCCGCGAGCGCGCATCGGCGACCACGCGATGGATCGTGCCGGGCGCGACCTTGTAGCGACGCGCGAGCTGCGCGCCATCCGCGGAGATGTTCGCTGCCGCGAGCGCCTCGGCGAACACGCGCGCGCGGATCGTCTCCGACAGCGCGGGTAGCGCGAGCTCGACGAACCCCGGATCGAGGGGCGCCGCGCCGTCGAGGCTGGTACGCAGGACCAGCGGGCCCGGGTGCTCGCGGAGGATCTGGCGGAGCTGCCGCGCGGCGTCGCGGTCCGCGCCGTCGAGAAGCTCGGCGTTCGAGACGACCGGAAGGGCGCGCGACAGCGATGCGCGCGTCAGCTCGCGGGCGAGCTGCGGGAGCGGGATCTCCGATGCGTCGATGCACGCGATGGTGCGTCCGACCTTCGCGGCGAGCGCCGCCATCAGGGTGTGCCGGCCACTACCCCGACGACCGCGCACCACGGCGCGCAGCGGTGCCGACGCGGGCCGCGCCTCGGCGAGCTCGAGCATGAACGCGCGCACCGGTCCGCGATCGAGCACCAGGTCCGCGAGCTCGCGATCGGCGCGGCGGATGGTGCGCAGCGGCGCCTGACCGCGGAGCCGCGCGACGAGCACCTCGTCGATCTCCAGGCTTCCGTGCACGTCGCGGTGGATGACACCGTGGCGAACCAGCGGTGCGTCCGGGGCCAGCTCGTCGAGGATCTGGTCGCGCATCGAGCTCCCGGCGTGGCCGAGGAGCAGCGCGAGGTGCGCGAGCTCGCACGTCGCGGCCGACGCGCCGTTGCCGAGGATCCGGTACAGGCGGCCGATCTCGCAGCGCACGCGCGGAGCCACCACCGTGATGAGGATCTGCATCGCCGCCGATGACAGCTTCAGCTCGTCGGCTAGCTCCACGAATGGCAGCGTCACGCCCGCCCGCAGACTCGCGTGAACGCGAGCGGAGAGCGACGCCGCGCGAGTGGCGAGCAGCTCGCATGCCGCGGCGACCTGGCCGCCGGCGTGGCTTCCACCGAGCCCGGCGAGCGCGCCGACCTCGCGCTCGAACGGGTGATGACCCTCGATATCGGCGCTGATCCGGCCGCTGTCCCACGCCTCCGCGACCGCAACGGCGGCGCGCGCGGCGACCACATCGAGCAGCGCCGCGAGGTGCGCATCGGCGTCCGCGAACGGCTCGGCATCGCTGACCTCGGTCGACGAGATCCGGCGCTGCGGAGCGCCGAGTGCGATCGGGACGAGGTCCGGCAGCGCGGGCTCCGCCTGGACGACGACGCTCTCCGGCTCCGCGCTCGGTGCGAGCCACGGCGTGGGCGGTTGCACCACCGTGACCTCGGGAACCGGCGCCACGTCGGGAGCCGTCAGCGGGCCGAGCGCATCGAGGCGCATCACGCTGACCTCGTCGCCCGGGCCGGCGATCGCGAGGGTCTTGCCGTCGTCATCGATCGCGAGCTCGGCGATCGCGTGCGGCGCCCTGCCCTGGCCGAGGATCCGGCCGAGCCGAAGATCGATCGTCGTGACGATGTCGTCGCCGGTCCCGACGAGCAGCAAGCCGCGCTCCGGCGCGATCGCGTGCCAGCGCGTCGCCTCGAGCCGCACGCGATGAACGATGGCACCGCTCGCGAGCTGGACCACGGTCGCCGCGTCGCGCGTGAGCACGAGCAGCGCCCGACCGCCGAACAGCGGCGCGACATCCGTGACCTTGCCGTCCACCGTCGCGGGGATCGGCTGGATGCGGCCCGTCGTCACCATCGAGAGGCGGTCGCGCTCGACGGCGAGCACAGCGCGACCGTGGAGGGGAAACCACTGCGCATCACCGCGTGCCTCCCCCAGCACCTCGAGGCGCCCGCGCGTCGCATCGAAGGCCACGGTCGTCGCGGGAACACCGACCACGAACGCAGCCGCCGCGCGGCCGCGAAACCCGTCGAGCCGGTCGCCATCGCACGTGCGCGTGGCCTCGGCACCGGCGCCCTCGAGCGGGATCGCGCGCAACACTCCTCCATCGAGGAGGCCGAGCGTGGTGCCGGCGATCGCGAACGGGCTCGTGGGAGCGAGCGCGAAGGTGCGCCGTGGAGCCGTGCCCTGGACGTCGACGACGTCGACCTCGGCGCCCCGGCGAACCGCGACGAACCGGCCCGAAGCAGACATCGCGAGCTTGCGTGGGTGGGTCACATGGAGACGACGCAGGCCGGGCGGCGATCTTCCCGGAGGCTAGTGCGAGTGCCCCGGGAGCGGCACGATCCGCCCGAAGCCGCGCTCGGCAACCTCGACCAGGTACGCGACGCGCCGGGCGTCACCCGCGCCGAGCTGGCGGGCTTGCGCCGCGAACCCGGGCGCGTTGGCCTCGCGTACGCGTCGCGCGAGATCGGGAGCCTGCGCTGCCATCGCGTGAATGTCGTCGCGGCTTCGACCGGCCGCAACGAGCTCGCGCACGCGCGCGATGCCAGCCTGGTGGCCGCTATCGGCGGCTTCGCTCGCTCCGGCGCGTCCCCCGCGGAGGGCGGCCGCATAGCCGGCGCTGAACTCGTTGATCGAGCGGTCAAACGCGTGACCGAGGTGCATCAGCGGGGTGTCCACGCCAGCCATCGTGTCCGTCGACAGGAGGTCGGCGGGGGGAGGCGGCGCGCCCTCCGAAGCCGCGTAGATCAGGACTCCAACCCCGACTACCGCCGCGGCGATCAACAACGGCGGCGCGGCAACGGCGAGAAGCGCGAGCGCCTCCTCGCCTGCGAGTGCCGTGACGAGCTCGGTGCCCACGAGCTCCTCCGCGGCCACGTCGCCCATCACGTCCATCGCCGCCTCCTCGCTGAGGGCGGTGCTTGCCGCACCTACTGCTCCGTGCGCGACGGCCTCCTCGGCGAGGTCGAAGCTCAGGAACTCGAGGATGCCGCGCCAATTCGGCTCGACCTGGATGTCGAGACGGAACCGCGCGCCGCCGAGGTGGGCCGCGAGGGAGGGCGCGACCATGTTCGTGATCGCGGAGAGAGGCAGTGCGGTGACGAAGTGCACCGACGGGCCGTGGACGCGAAAGCCGTGCTCGCCACTCTCGATCTCGAGAAGATCGAGGCTGAAGTGCGACTCCTCGAGCGCACCCAGGTGGAACTGGGCGAAGTCCACACCGGCAGTGAAGTGGACGCCCTCGTGATCTCGTTCCACGACGATACTGTCGGAGAATGCGTGGAGCCCCGGGGCGAGAGCGTCGCGGAGCGCGCCGCGTTCGCTGACGCCGAACGCGGCGCCATGCGGCGTACCGTGCAACCCACCGCCGGTGCTCGTCGACGATTCGCTCTCCGGAGCGCCGGCGAGCCTGCCCACGGTGGTCTCGAAGTAGAGCTTCGTCTTGACGTTCGCGTACGTTCCGATGGGGAACTCGAACTCGATCATGGCACCGCCATCGGCGTCGTGACCGGTCGGAGCTGCTTCCTCGTGCGCCTCCCCGTGCTCGCGCGCGGCACCCGCTGGGTGCTCTCGATCGTCCACGGTCACGTGCGCTCCGCCGACGTCGGTCGGGCTGGCCAGCCCGCGATCGAGCTCGATCAGGCTCGCGGCGCGGCTATCGATCGCGGCTACCAGGGCCGGAAGTTCCGTCGCCCGCACCGCGTACTCGGCGCCCGCGATCGCGACCGGGCAGATCTCGTCGGCGGCGAGCGGCCTGGACATCAGCGCCCGCACGGCGGTCTGCACGCGTTGCAACGCGACGAAGTCCACGATGTGAGACAGCGCTCGAGCCAGCTGCGCGGCCGTCGCGGTCACCTCGCCATCGCGCTGCACCGCGCGCTGGATCCCCCAACCTGCGCCTCCAGGCGGTGCGTGCTGATCGAGGAGCGCCTCGGCACTCTCGCCGCGCGTGACGCGATCGGCGACGGCATCCGCGTGCTGCTCGTAGACATCGCCGGCCGCACCGACACCGCCGGAGAGCTGCACGCCCGCGCGCTGCTGCACGACGTGCGCGGCCTCGTGTGCGGCGAGGTGGAGATCCGGCGAGGACGAGAACGCGACCTGGTTGCCGGTGGCATACGCGCGCGCGCCCATCGCCGCGGAGCCTTCCGCGGCCTTGCCGCCGACGTGGGCCTGCACGCCGCTGACATCGTGCCGCCCGAACGCGCGCTGGATCGCGCCGAGATGGGGCAAGGATCCGCCCGCGCCCGAGACTCCGTGCGCCGCTGCCCGCTGAACCGCCTCGGTCGTCTCCATCCCGGCGCCGATCGCGTCGGAGAACATCTGGATCGCACTCGTCGAGGTTGAGCGACTCGCCTGCACCGTGGTCGTCGGACCGTGGGCAGCGATCCGACGCTCCCCGTCGACAGGTGCCTGCTGCACGGGATCCTGGGTCGGAGCAGGCCGCCGCAGTTCGAACGACGGTCCCGGCGCGCGCTCGGTCATACCGACGTGACGCAGCGCCTAGGGCGATCTTCCCGGGAGCGACGGGGACGGCGGCGCGGTGGGTCCCGTGGGTACGGCTGGCTCGGTTGGCGCCGTCTCACCCTCACCGCCAAGCTCCGTAGGCAACATCCGATCCAGCATCGCCGCCTCTGCCATCGTGATGTGGACCCGGTGTCCAGACAGTTCTTGCGCGTCGGTAATGCTGAAGTCGGTCGCGATCGAGTTGAGGTTCACACTGTCGTCGGCAAGCGCCCCTCCGAACCCGGCATCCCCATGCATGGCGTGCCGGAACCGCTCGAGCACCGTCGTGAGTAGCGGGCCAAGTCGGCTACCGAACGCTGCTTGTGTCCACGCTCGCCGCGCGGGTCGTGAGAGTCGCGCCAGTAGCTGGTCGGCCTGCTCCGAGGTCAAGAGCGGTCTGCTGTGACCGTGCTCTTCGTACCTTCGAACGCGATGGTCGAAGGTTTGTTGGCGTGCGCGAACTTCGACGATGTATGCTGCGAGAAGATCGCCCTCCGGGAGCTCCAGCGGATTCGCCTGCGGCCGGATCAGTCCACCGCTGAGGCGTGCGCTGCCGTGGACGGCGGTCGTATCTCCGCGCATCGTGCTTGGCATCAAGTCCCGGTGTCCACCGACGTAGTCCAGGCCGCCGTGACCGCCGCGATAGGTGTCGGGACCTGCCGAGACCACCTGTCGACCGCTGTCCTCGAGAAGGGAAGGCATATATCGGTGACTTGATTCGCGTGTTGCGATCGCGAGCACCAGCGAGATGTCGATCTGGTCGGGAGTCAGCCGCGAAGCCGGATCGGGATCGTTGTAGAAGGCATCGAGTGTGTGGCGGATGTGATCGAGCACCGCCGGCTCGTCGTGGATTCTCCGCACCACGGTGCGAAGGTCGCGGTTGAGGTCCACGGTGCGTGCTCCGAGCGGGTTGTGGTCATCGTACCCGTGTGCCGGAATCGCGAACTGATCGCGGATCTGGTGTTCGATCGGCGTATCCCCTCGCCGCGATGCGGTCGGCGCGCTGGCCGTGGATGCGGTCGAGGCTGTACCGCCATGTCGTCGGCTGCGCGCCGCGGAGGCAGGCGGAGGAGGAGGAGGCAGCTCGTCGCGCACTTCGGGCACGACCTCGTGGAGGGCGGCAAGCGCCTCGACCTCGGCCTCCTCTTCTCCCGTCGGCGCGCAAACTGGCGCAGCGGTGGCCGGATCGGCCGAGCATTCGTCTGGTGTGAGCTGCACAGTGCGCTGGATGTCGCTGCCGCCCGCGCTTGCCGGAGCGTGCTGGTCGAGCAGAGCCTCGGCGCTATCACCGCGAGTAACGAGGTCGGCCACGGCATCGGCGTGCTGCTCGTAGAGATCGCCCGCGGTACCGACACCGCCAGAGAGCTGAACACCGCCCCGTTGCTGCACGACGTGCGCTGCTTCGTGCGCGGCAAGGTGAAGGTCTGGCGACGCCGCGAATGCGATCTGATTGCCGGCGGCGTACGCGCGCGCACCCATGGCCGCCGAACCCTCGGCCGCGGTTCCACCCACGTGCGCCTTGACGCCGCTGACATCATGGCGGCCGAAAGCACGCTGGATCGCCGCGAGGTGAGGCAACGCCCCCCCGCTGCCGGAGAGCCCATGTGCAGCGGCGCGGTGCACGTCGTCGGCGCTGAGACCACCGCCCATACCATCGAGCTGAACAACCCGCAGATGAAGGCCCGCGCTCACCGCATCGGCGAACATCTGGATCGGCATCGCCGACGATGGCGCCGAAGCTTCGCCCTGAGCGGCGCGGGCGCCGGTACCAACGGCCAGGCGTCGCTGCAGCGGAGTTCCCTCGATCTGCGCGGCCTCGATGTCGTTCGTCCGTTGACGGAGGGGCAACGCAAGGACGCGCTCGCGCATGCTGATACGACGCACGCTCCAGGGCGATCTTCCCGCGACTATTCGAGGACGGCGATCCGCGCGGCCCGGCTACCCGGCGCCGCTGCGCGCAACTCCGCGACCGCGATGCCCGGATCCTCGCCTCGCGCGGTGCGTTCGCACAGTGCGGGAAACGTCACGCCGGCTCTAGCTCGGTTCGGGCGCGCACACGAGCGACGACGAGGCGGGCGCATGTGGTCGCTCCACGTGCCTGGCACCACCGATCGGACCACGCACGATCTCTGTGAGCCTCTGGTACTCGATCTCCTGACCTGCGACCTCGACCTCTCGCATGTTCGCGAGGCGCACGATCCACTGTGGGTGTGGGCCTCCGAGCTCGAGCTCCAGCTCGATCCCAGCCTCGCCTTCATGAGAAAGCGACGCGAGAGAGCCCTCCAGCGCGGTGACGATCGAATCGGCCGCCGTGAGCCCGTTGCGTACCCGCAAAGCGGCATCCGGCGTTACGGAGTCATGGTTCACTGCCGCCAGGGCGAGCGCGAGTCCGGTTTGCAGCGCACTCGCCAGCAGCACCGACGCGCCAGCGAGAGGTGTGTTGACCGTGAAGCGGGCGTTGAGCTCGGGCTCGGTCACTCCTGACGTTGTCGGAAGATGAAACTCGAACGCCGCAGAGACCAGTCCGATGGTGAGCGTCTGCTGCATATCGAACGCGGTGTATTCCGACGCTTCGGGCGCTCCTTCCTCCCTCCCTTCGACGTGCGCATGTCGACTTAGGCCGAGCGAGAGCTCGATCTCTGCTCCCTCCCCATGTTCCGCATGGCCGGCACCCAGCTCGGCGTGGATCGCCGCCGAGGCATCGGCTGACTCCCCCTCGATCATCGCGGGCGCGTGCGCTGCACCCGTTCCAAACACGACGTTCGCGAGATCAGGACTGATGCTGTGCAGTGCGTTCTGCAACGAGAACGCCAGTAGCAGGCCCGTATGCTGCGGATCTCGTCCACGTGCTTCGAACTCCACGCCTGCCATGATCCGAGCCCTGATCACGTCGGGAACCCGGTAACCACCTCCAAGCTCGAAGCTACCGCTCGCGACGTAACCGCCCACTTCGCTCCCATGTGCACCTTCATGCGCAACCCGCAGCTGGACATGGGCGCTGAACACCGCGCCGCTCACCCCCACCGGGAAGTCGAGGTCGACGGACAGCTCCTGCTCCGTGCCCGCGACACCGGCGATGGCCCCGATGCCTTCGCCGAAGACGCGGCTCAGGGAAGGTCCCGGCTCGCGCACGTGAAGGTGCGGTACCGCCGCGCCTTCACACACCGGCGCCGCGGGCGCCATGAGCTCCGCGCGCGTCAGCGCGGTGCTCATCGACGTGAGCTGATCACGCGGGATCCACAAGCCAAAGTGCTCGCCGCGAAACTCGAAGGCCACGTGCACCGAGGGCGAGTGCCCCGGAGCCGCGACCACGGGCGCCCTCGCGTGCATCGCGCTCTCCAGTGCGGCGGCGATCACCGGAGTCTCCTCCGCGGATGCTCGACCGATCAACACGCGGAGCTGTGCCGCAGCGGTGAACGGGTCGGCGATCTCCACATCGCACTGCACGGCGGATCCGCCCGAGGAGCCCCGGTGTGCCATCGTGTCGAGAACACTCTCGGCACTCTTGCCCTGGACCACGAGGTCCGCGACGGAGTCCGCGTGCTGTTCGTACGCATCGCCGGGACTCCCGACGCCCCCGGCGAGCCGAACGCCTCCTCGCTGCTGGACCACGTGTGCCGTCTCGTGCGCCGCGAGATGGAGGTCCGGAGCCGCCGCGAACGCGACCTGGTCACCACTCGCATATGCCCGAGCTCCGATCGCCGCGGAGGCCTCGGCAGCCGCCCCGCCGACATGAGCCCGAACCCCGGAGATGTCGTGGTGCCCGAACGACTTCTGGATCGCGGCGGCGTGCGGAACTGCACTACCAGCGCCGCTCATGCCCGACGCGGCAACCGCGTGGACATCTGCCGGAGCAGGCGCCGCACCGGTCGTACGCATCTGCGTGAGACCCGCGCCGATGGCGTCGGCGAACATCTGCACGGCGAGCGGAGTGCTGGAGATAGCGGCCGCCGACCCGTTCCCGGAGGAGCCAGGTGCCGCCGCGACACGTCGCTGGATCGGCGCAGGCGACGTCGCACCGACATCCGGAGCCCCCTTTGCGAGCTTGAACTTAGGGGCCGCCACATGGTCGCTCATGCTGGAACGACGCATGCCTGAGCGCGATCTTCCCGAGGAGAGGGAACAGAATCACTCGAACACGGCGATCCGCGCGATCCAGGTGCCAGGCGCCGCGGCACGCAGCGCCGCGACCGCGACGACCGGATCCTCGCCGCGCTCGACGCGTTCTCGCAGTGCAGCAAACGTCGCGGCGGCCTGGGGATCCGGGATGTCGAGATCGGTCGCGATCACGGCGCGGGCGCCGGCGGTGATGAACGCATCGGGCAGGCTCCAGCGGCGATACAGGTACGGCGCCGCCTGGGCACCGCGGCACGCCGCGAGCACGACGACCGGCGCAGAGCGCAGTTTCGCTGCGCGTACGTCGGCGGCGGTTAGCATGAACTTACCGCTCGAATCGGGTGAGAGCGCGAGGAACGAGGCATCGGCGGTCTCGATGTCGGCGACGCCGTGTGCGTTGATCTCGAGATAGGTCGCCTCGGCTGCCTCGGCGAGCACCCTCGCCGGTGTCGCCGTGGCCCCACTCAGCAGCTGGGCGGTCGCTGGGTAGGTCGCGGCGGCGAGTCTGGGCAGCTGGAGGGAGCTCTCCGGCGGGGTCACGTCGGTGACGATCACCGTGCGCGGCGGCCGCGGTATCACGGCGTGCGGCGGACCGCCGACGAACGCCCACGGCATCGCAGCGGGCAGTAGATTCGAGCGGCCATGCAGCGGCGGACGTGCGATCACCGACACGTGCGTGCAACTCGCGAGCGCGGACGCGACCTCCGCTGGCACGACCTGCGTCACGTCGAGCTTGGTGGGGACGATGCGCCGCGCCCGTCCGTGCCATGCGCCGCTCGCATCGCGCGCGGCGACGACCTCGCGGTCCTCGTCCAGGCTGGCGACCACGAGGCAGCCGCCGATCGCCGGCCGACCGAGCTCGGCGGTGGCAGCATCGGCGACGCCGGCCCAATCGCCGCGCTCGCCCGCCGCATCGATGATCCCGGCGCTCGCCCAGCTGCGCGGCGGAAGATCATCGGGGTTCGGATCGAGCGGATGCGCTGCGACCCACGCCTTGAGCGCGCCGTCGGCCTTCGGATCGGCCGCAGCGGCGAGCCGGCCGACCGCGACCTCGGCGAGCATCACCGTGTGGCTCTCGGTCGAGGCGCGCGCCGCCGCGATCCACGCCTCGGCGCTCGCGCGATCGTCGGCGCGGCCACTCGCGCGCGCGAGCTCCGTGCTCGCAACGAGCGCGAGCTCGTCCACGGGTGCATCGCAGCCCGTAGGCGGCGGAAGCAGCGCGCGTGCCTCGTCGAGCCGAGCGTCGATAAAAGCGAGCCGCGCACGTCCCACGCGGGCGAAGCGCGAGACCACGCAGTCCGCCACCGTGCGCAGCTCGCTCTCCTCGAAGGTGGCGCGCGCCAGGGCCCGACGGTCGCGGTAGCGAGCGAGCTCGCCGAGGTACGTGAGGGCGGAGTCCTCCGACGCCATGGCTGCGGCTGCGGCAAAGCTGTCTCGCGCGCGCCGGGCATATCCGATCGCGTCGTCGGAGCGGCCCGCGTCGGCCAGCGACTGGGCCGCGTCGAGCGCGAGCTGGCCGCAGCGATAGGCCCACAGCGCCGGGCAGGCATCGGCCGCGCGCCCAGCACGATCGACGGCAGCTGCCGGGCCGAGCGTCTGGCGGATGTACCCGATCTCCTCGTGCGCGACCTGGAGATCGAACCACGGATCGTTGTACTCGGCGATCACACGCCGAGCCGCCGTGGCGTTGACGCCGAGCGAGCGCGTCCAGACGAGTGCGCCGATCCACAGGTCCGCGACCGTTGGACCAGCGGCGGCCAGGTCTTCGACCAGGCGCTTCGCTTCCACTGCGCTGAGCGTCGACGCGGCGAGTGCCCGATAACGATCGCGGAACCGCGCGCGTGCTGCCGGCGCCAGGGCAGCCACGCGATCGAGCGCCCGGCGCGCCTCGTGGGATGAGATCGACCGGTCGAGCGCGTCGGCGAGAGGACCGAGTGAGGTGAGGCCCGCGGCGTCGGCGGTGCGCAGCGCGTCGAAGAAGTAGATCCGGACGGTGGAGGAATGACGCGTCACGTCGGCGGCGGACAGCACCGGACCCGTCCACGCGACCATGGCCTTGCCGCGCGCGAGAAGGTCCATAAATCCAGCGCGCGTGGCGAGCGCTGCGTCGAGTACCGCGATCTGCTTCGCGGCCTCGTCCGCCCAGCCGGGCTCGTGCGCCGCAACGACACGCGCGAATTCGCTACGCGCGAGCATCGGGAGCTGGAGGTCGCGGGCTGCCAGCGCGCGATTCCATGCCGCCGCTGGCCCAGCCTCCCCAGCGAGGCCTTCGAGGGCGGTCTCCGGCGCTCCATCGGCGAGTGCGAGCGCCGCGCGGTCGGTTCCGGACACACCGGTCTCGGCTGCGAGCTGGCGCGCACGCGCCAGGTCTCCCGCCGAGGCGAGCGCGGCGATCAACGCCGGCCGATCGCCCTGGCGCTCGAGGGCGGCGAGCGCGTCGAGAGAGATCGGCTCTGCGGTCCTCGTACCACGCACGACCGCGTACTCGCGATGCGCGGCGAACGGCGCGGCGGTAAACCGCGCTTCGATCGCGCGCGTGCTCGCGAGTGCGAGCGGCGAGCCGACGGGTGCGTCGCCGTGCGTGGGACGCATCCGCCACACGAGGAGCGCGACCGCTGCCGCTGCGACGAGGCCGAAGGCCACGATCACCGCGGTCCGTCGCGAACGCCGCGCGGACGTGATGGGGACGATGTCGGCGACGCGAGCATCGCCGCGGCCATGCGCACGCGGTGCAGCTCGCGCAGGTACCGCGAGCGCCGCCTCGAGGCCGACCGCATCGCCGAGCTCGGTCTGGCAGTCCGCGCATCCGGCGAGGTGCGCCAGCACAGCGTCGTGTTCCTCGGCCGGCAGCTCGCCGTCGAAGTACGCCATCACCCTCGCGGCGAGCTCGTCGTGATCCGTCATGGCAGCACCGGTCGTGCGACGAGGAGTTGCTTGAGCCGGCGGCGGGCTCGCAGCACCCGGGTGCCCACGGTCGCCTTGGCGATCCCGAGCGCCTCGGAGATCGCTTGATACGACTCACCGCGCAGCGCGAACCGGTCGAAGGTCTCGCGCAGCTCGTCGGGGAGCTGCGCGACAGCAGCCCGAACATCGCCCGCGTCGAGCGTCATCCACCAGATCGGCTCCTCCTCGATCGGGACGACCTCGAGCGCGAGCGGATCGACACGGTCGCGCGTCGCCTTCCGGCGCACCCGATCGATGAACAGGTTCTTCATGACCTGCGTCATCCAGGCCCGGTGGTTGACCGCCGCCGGCAACGCCGCGAAGTGCTTGACCGTCTTCAAGAGCGTGTCCTGGACGAGGTCCTCGGCGTCGAAGTTGCCGCGGGTGAGCTTGCGGGCGAATGCGAGGAGGAAGGCATGGTGGTCCCTCGCCAGATCGACGAGGCTGGGGGCAGCCGCCCCTACATCCACCACGACGGACAGCTGCACCGGATCTTCCCCTGTTACGTTGGATTTCGACATAGCCGGCGCTCGGGCCGGGATTTCTCGGGGACTAGCGGAAGGTTTCGGAGGTCGCGCGTCTACTATAGAAGTCTACAAGGAGACCCGTATGAAGAACTGGCTTGGGATCATGATCGTCGCTCTTGGGGCCGCTGCCTGCCAGCTGGACGAGAACCCAGCTCCGACGGAGGGCACGACCGAGAGCACGACGGAACAGGCTGCGACGAGCAGCGACGTCGGGCCGTACTTCTGCGGAGCGCCGCTACCTGCGCTGCTGTGGTGGGCCGGGCTGCCGGCGAGTACGTCGACCACTGTCGCACTCCTCGATTCGAAGAGCGTCCCGGGCTACTGGCGCATCTACGGCGCCGACCCGGTCAAGGGCGCTGTCCTGTGGGCTCGCCTCGCCGTTCCCTCGCAACAGGCGGCAAGCGTCATGACCTCGTTCGCGACGCTCGCCTCTGGCTACCGCGACTACACGCGCCCGCCGCCGTGTGGCGTCTGCCCGGTGGGCGATGGCTGGGTCGCCGAGCACGCCCTCGAGACCGCCCGGCTCCACCTGGGGATCAAGCCGATCGCGAATGACCTGACGGCCGCCTGCTACCAGTAGTCGCCCGGCACCCGATCAGCGCTTGCCGAACTTGCTCGCGATGAGCACGGCGACCACGATCGGCGCGAGGCCCCACATGGCGGGCCCGACGATCGCCGCGAGGACGCCGATCACGGCGAGCCCGCCGAGGCCCCAGTAGACGCGTTCGGCGTTGGACAGGTTGAGCAGCGCGCCGCGCTTCTGCAGCACCAGATCGAGCGGACCGCGCTGTGCCTCCTCGCGCATCTGGATCTCCGCGATCCGCTGCCGCTCGGCATCGATCGCGGCCTGCGCCTTCGCCCGCTTCTCTTCCTTGGCCCGCGCGATCACGGGGTCATCGTCCCGCGCGACCTCGAGAGGAACCTCGAGCTCCTCGGGCGGCGGGGCGAACGGATCGTGAGCCGCAGGTTTCGGCGCTTCCTTGCGCGCCTCGATCTTGCCGAACCGCAGCG
>JAYVLW010000786.1:0-4002 GCA_043759315.1 Myxococcales bacterium | reverse complement strand
CGCCTCGCGCCTCGCGCCTCGCGCCTCGCGCCTCGCGCCTCGCGCCTCGCGCCTCGCGCCTCGCGCCTCGCGCCTCGCGCCTCGCGCCTCGCGCTGAGCTGCGCGAGGTCGTTCTCGGACTCCACTCTCGAGGTGCTCTGGCCCGCGCTGAGATGGGGCCGCTCGGGTTCGAACGTTCCTGGTGCAGCAATACGCTGCAGGCGTTACCACGATCGATCACATCCGGCTCCGGCTCAGCTCGGGATCGCATACCCGCGAAGCGGGTGCCGTCGGCGACTCCACTTTCGGCGGCGTGGCGCGCCGCGTGATTGCATCGCGCCGCGTGATTGCATTGCGGAGATGAGCTCAAGCTCGCGCAAGGAAGGACCATGATGCTGACGTTCCGGTGGATCGCGGCGCTCGCTCTCATGGCTAGTTGCGGCGGTGGGGAAGGGGAGGATGGTGACCAGCTCGCCGCGAGATCACCCTGCGAGCAGATTCGCGATCACCTCGTCGAGCTCCGGCTCGCGGCATCGCACGGGCTGAGCCCGGACCAGCTGGCGCAGCACCGCACGGCGCTCGAGCAGGCGATGGGGCCATCGTTCCTCGAGACGTGCGCGGCCAACGTGAACGAGCGCCAAGCGGCGTGTGTCGCCGCGGCTATCGATTCGCATGCGGCGTCGATCTGCCTGACCTCGAGCGGGGAGTCCAAGTGATGCGAGCGAGGGTTCAACGGGAGGCTTCGATGCGGAATGGCACGAGCTCGAGGTGGCGCGTCGCGAGCGCACGCGGCCTTGCCGCGCTGATGGCAGTCGTGACGGTGTTGCGCGTGGCGCCCGCGACGGGCGCGCCTGCCGACATCTTCGACGCGCCCGCGCCGGCGATCGGATCGCCGGCGGAGAAGGCCGCCGATATCAAGGACGGTGAAACCAGCGTTGCATCGCAGACCGGACAGTTCAGCTATTCGTACTCGCTGAAGGTCCCGCCCGGTCGTCAGAATATGCAGCCAGCGCTGGCGCTTACGTATTCGAGCCAGGCGCCTGTCTACGGTGGCATCGCCACCGGCTGGAACTGGAACTTCTCGATCCCCGAGATCCGCGAGGACGTCTCGCAGGGCCGCATGCGCACCCACAACCCGCTGCTCGAAGCGCAGCAGGCGGACCCGAAACTCGACGATCGGTTCACGAGCTCGCTCGCCGGCGGGCGGTCGCTCGTGCTTGTCAGCGAGCCTGGCGATCCACTCGCCTACCAGTATCGCGCGCAGGGGGATGCATCGTTCGCCCGGTACGAGCGGATGAAACCCGGTGCCGGGGTCTCCTTCAAGTGGCGCGTCTACACCACCGACGGGACCATCCGCTACTTCGGCGACACCAGCGCGAAGTGCAGTAACTTCAACGACGGGTTTGCACCTCTCACCAGAGAGGTGGACCAGTTCGGCAATCAGATCGACTACTTGTGGGACTCGGGCGTGCCCGGCGAGTGCCGCATCTCGGCGATCACCTGGGGCCAGAACCCGAGCGCTGGCCTCGCGAGCTTCGCACGCGTCGATTTCACGTACACCGTGCCCGCTGTCTGTCCGGGCTCCACGCAGATTCCGGGCGCGCATCAGGACTTCCGCTCCGGCCAGTTGATCGTGACGGGGGCGAGCCGCCTGACGACGATCGTGGCGACAGCGTTCCCGCCGGGCGGATCGGCAGCGAACGCGGTGCATACCCGCACCGTGTCGCTCGGATACAAGCTCGACGAGGAGTCCTGCTCGACCGGTCACGCGCCGATCAAGGTGCTCGAGACGATCAACGAGAACGCGGTCGGCGTGGACTCCCCGCTCGTCACGCGGCCTCCAAAGACGTTCTTGTACAACTCGACAACCACGACGTTGGTCCCGCTCACCGCCGTTCCCAACGCGCCGTGGAGCGCTGATCCCCGTCCAAACAACCTCGCGTGGGGCTACCGGCGTACGGGCTCCGACGAGCGGTGGCCGAGCGTGGAGGCCATGACCCTCGACGTCGATGGCGATGGCCTCCTGGACAGGGTCTACAACACCTCCGACCAGAGCGGGCACACCTTCGAATGCTCGGCGGCGTGGCTGCGAAACCAAGGCCCCGACGCCAGCGGGAAGCCCGTCTTCTCGACCTCGCCACGCGTGTTGACGTTGCCGCGGCTCAAGTGGCAAGGCGCTGGCGGATCGACGCCCGCGGGCGCCGCGGAGGCCGATCGCCTTGGCGCGCAAGGCGCGCGCGAGAGCTGCGCACTGAACGGACAGGTCACCGCATATCGCAACTCGCAGAACAACGTCGTCTGTCACGACGGGACGAGCTGTAGCGCGGCGACGGATCCGGCCGATGGGGCGTTCTACTGCAACGTCAACGCGCCGAACAAAGGCACGGACTGCTCGCCGGCGGGTGGCGTGGATCCTGCGCCGGCACCGTTCCAGACCTACCTTGCGTACAGGTGGATGGACGTCGATTCAGACGGCCTCGTAGACCTGGTGACTGCTGTTCACGGATCGAGCAACTACTACGATATCGAGCGCGGAAATCGCGTGGACATCGTCGGCTTCAACGCCGGCGAGCCGAGCATGTCGGGCATTCCGGCCCTCAACATGTGGCCACCGTGCCCTGGTGTGGGGACCGTCGATCGCTGCGCGGACACGGGTCCGATCCCGAACGCGCAGAACTGCGATCAGACCGGCACGTGCGTGACGAACTGGACGACCGTGGCGAACGCACTGATCGCAGCCCCGCATGTCGGGTGCTCGCGAAGGGCGTGGAGCAGGACCTGACGATCGGGACGAAGGGCAAGGTCAACACCCCGCAGGTGGGAGCGTTCGCGCTCAAGCCGGGAAACGACACCACGTTCAGCGTCACGAACCCGAGTCCGGCGGCTCGGCCGATTCTCGAGGGAACCACGCAGGCGGACAACCGCGTCACAGACGTAGATGGCGATGGCCGTCCTGACGTGGTGCGGTCGAACGGCGGCAGCCCACTCGTGTTCTGGAACATCGGCGGCCAGCTGAACAGCAGCGCCGCTGCCTTCCCCGGAGACGCCGAGGGCTGGAAGCGACGGGTGTCCGCGACGAAGCTCGGTCCCGGTCCCGACGATACGCTCTGGGATCTGACGTCAGACCTCGTCGACATCGACGGTGACGGCATCGCCGAGACCGCGATGTTCGGACTGACCGGCTACACGCGCGCGCCACCGCAGTACACGCAGCCACCTCGCCTCATGAGGCTGGTGAAGAACGGCCGCGGCGCGACGACCACGGTGACCTACGCGTCGATGCACGCGAAGGACGCCGGCGGGCCGGTTGTCGAGCAGAACGCTCAGACGGTTGTCGCTGGCAGGCCCAAGGCGAGTCCGAACAATCAGTGGGTCGTTGCGAGCATGTCGACCTCGGACGACTTCTCGCCGGGCGCGACGGTCACGAGCTACCGCTACAAGAACCCGGTCCACAACGAAGACGACGACGGCAAGTTCTCGTTCCGCGGCTTCGAAGAAGTGACGACGACAGGTCCCAGCGGCGCCCGCACGATCCAGCGTTACGGGTACACGGTCGACTGGAGCGGCCGGCTGACCGACACCCTCGTGATGCCGAAGCTGTTGAGCGGCGAGGGCGATAACGACGTTCGCACGATCGATCACACCGACTGGGAGCTGCGAACCCTGCAGTTCCCGCCGTTGCTGAGCGGTTCGATCAAGACGTTCCACGCGACCGTGACCAAGCACTTCACCTGCAAGAACGGGCAGACGGAAGCCACGTGCACCCCGACCGCGGCGGGCGGATACACGCAGAGCACGACGACGCTGAACGCGCTCTCGAGCACGACGTCGGGCAACACGACGCCACTCCTCTGGCAGGAGACCGACTCGCTCTTGCAAGCCGGCACCAGCCAGGCCGACGGCGACCGCAGCACCAAGACCACGTTCGCCGTGGCGGCGGCCTTCGATGTCTACCGTGTGCGCCCGCTCGTCAAGACCGCGGCGATCCGGGCGGGAGGCATCCCGATCGAGTCCTCGAAGTCA
>JAYVLW010000785.1:0-4641 GCA_043759315.1 Myxococcales bacterium | reverse complement strand
CTTGGGCGCCTCACCTGGTCTTGCGCGCTGCGCCTTCGCCTTGCGCCGCGCCCTTCCGGTCCCGCCCTTGTTCAGGAGCTCGAGCTGCTCGTGCCGCTTGCGCGGCCTCGCTTTTCGTCCACGCCTCGCCATGCCGAACATCGTAGCGCTGTCAGTTCAAGATGCAACCTATTTACGCCGATATTTCTCGAGATGCCGCGCCGAACCCATCCCTGCCTCATTGGTGGGTCACCCTGCGACACCCGAACGAGCAGGAACATGCAGATCGGACCTCCTCGGCCCAATCGGATCGCTGGACTCGCGACCCAGGAGTTCCGCGCGAGACAGGTCGATTCCGCGTTCAGCGGGCCTTGCGTCGCGCACGCTTCGGGGCGAGCGGAGCTGGGGCGAACATGCGCTCCTCCAGCTTCGCCACGCGCGCCGGTAGCGTCTTGTATCGATCGTCGAAGGCGCGGAGCTCGGCGCGCGACTGCTCCGCGCTCGCGCTGGTATGGCGCGCGAGCTCGGCCAGGATCTCCTGCTTGTCGATCGCTGCCTGCTGCCGGCTACGCCGGATCTCCTCCATCAGCGCGCCGCCCCAGAGCCCGAGCTTCTGGTCGAACTTCTGTTCGAGTTTCTGTTCGAGCTTCTGTTCGAGCTTCTGCTCGAGCTTCTGTTCGAGCCTCTGTTCGAGCCTCTGTTCAGAAGCCGCGAGCTCCTCGCGAAGCTCACGTCGGGTGATCGGGGCGTTCATATCGTCGTCTTCGTTGGGCATCCTAGCGAACCTCTCGCGGGAGCAACAGCACGACGTGTGCCGCACCAACCGCCCGGATCTGCGAGTCCGCGTGTCCGCAGGGGGCCGTCATCCGGACGCCCGTCCGTGATGCGGTCGGACACGAATCCCTTCCCTTCGTCACGCGAGGTCGCTAGATTGCGCGAATGAGAACGTTGGTTCTGATTGCGGGACTCGTCGCCTGCAGCACGGCGCCGCCGGCGGCGCCGGACGCGGTCGAGATCGACGCCGCGACGGACGGCGACGCGACGGTCGCGCCGAGCTACGGCGAACGGTGCGGCAACGCGATCGACGACGATGGCGATGGGCTCGCCGACGAGGACTGCACGCCACGGCTGTTCGCGGGCGTCTATGCGCCGGCGGTGGCGGCCGATCCGGCGCTCGCGGCGATCGAGAGCGCGACGCTGCGGCCGCTCGCAGTGCTGCAGACATATCACTCGCTGTCGGCGCAGGGCATCGCGCGCACGGCCCCGGACCTCGCCGCGATCTTCGCACGCGGCCAGGTCGCGCACCTCAACGTCGAGCCGAGCGGCTACACCCTGGCGCAGTACGCAGCGCCCACGAGCGCGCCGCTCGCCGCCGACCTCGCAGCGATGGCCGAGGCGATCGCGGGCGCGCTCGCGGCGGCGCCGCACGGCCGCGTGCTGCTCACGTTCGGCGCCGAGATGAACGGCAGCTGGACGGACTGGGGCTGCTTGCCTGCCGCGCAGTACATCGCGCTCTACCGCGCGTTCCACGACCGCGTGCGCGATGCGCTCGTCGCGGGCGTGATCGATCCGCGGCGCGTCCGCTGGGCCTACGGGCCGAACGCGACGTCGAGCGCGAGCTGCGGCTCGTCGGCGGGCTACTACCCCGGTCACGCGTATGTGGATCTGCTGGGCATGAGCGCATATCGCTCGGGGACCGACAGCGTCGCGATGACGGTGATCGCGCCGATGGCGCAGCTGTTCGGCGCCCTCGCCTATCCCGCGGTGTGGCAGCGCGATCGGTTCGTCGTCCTGCAGACCGGGACGCGCGCCGTGCCGGGCGACGATCGCGATGCGTGGATCACCGGCCTCGTCCACGCGCTGACCGCGGACACGAGGGTCGCCGGCCTCGTCTACTTCGACGCGGCAGACTGGGGCGTGCCCCCGAACGGTGCGGGCTGGGCGGGCCTCGTCACGTCGCTCGGTGATGCGCCGATCGCGGATCGCGCGCTCGACGCGACGTTCCTCCCACACTTCTGGGATGTCGCGTACGGCGATCCCGGGTTCGCCGAGATCCAGGCGCTGCGCGATGCCGGCGTCACCAGCGGCTGCGCGACGGCGCCCGCGCGGTTCTGCCCCGACGACATGCTGGACACCGACGCGGCGCAGGCGCTACTCGCCCGGGCGTTCCCGGACGGCGCGCCGTCCGCGGTGGTCGCTGCGCTCGCCGCGCCGATGACGCGCGCCCAGGCCGCGATCCTGATCGCGCGTGGCGCGGGGCTCGCACCGCGCGGGCTCTGACTCAGTACTCCGCGGTCGCGTAGCCTGGAACGGTGTCGTAGACGGCGACGAACGCGCCGTCGATGTGCGGCCATTCCATGTACCAGCGCATGTGATCGGCGAGCATCGTGGTCATGTCGAGCGGGTTGTCGGCGACGACTGGGTGCGTATTCTCTTCGGTGGCCGCGTCGGTAGCCGCATCGGTGACCACATCGGTGACGGCCGCGGGCCGCGACGCGATCGTCCACACGGGGATCGACGCGTGGAGCTGGGTGGCCGAGGCGAGCATCATCGAGAGCCTCGCCGCGCGCTTCGTGGGGATCGCGGTGGTCGTGGCAGCGCACGCCTCGGGCTTCCGCTCGCCCGTCTGGCTGTCCCAGCCCTCGTGCCCGATCAGGTGATAGAGCCGCCCGGTGTTGCCGGCGGCGGCCGCGCGCTTCTTCTTCGCGCTCCAGGTGCAGGAGCGCGTGGTCCACGCCGCGCCCTGGTGCTCGAGCTTGTTGCCGGAGGCGTCGTACATGTCCGTACCCGCGACGAACAGCTTCTCGTTCGCGAGGTAGAACGCGTCGAGGCGGCGATCGGCCGCGGGCTCGCCCTGCGTGATCTCGTGGCGCACGCGGTCGGCGCCCGGCTCGATGATCAGGGTCAGGCCGTCATCGGCCCACGCGCGCCCGGTCGCGGTCGCGACGAGCTTGCCGGTGGGGGCGAAGTGCTTCCAGTCACCGATGACCTCGCCGTCGGCGAACCGACCACTCGCGAGCTTCACCCGGGTCTTGGCGTCGTAGAAGAACGTCCACGCGCCGGCACGCTTGCCCTGCTTCATCGGTCCGGTCGCGGCGAGGCGACCGCTCGGATGGAAGATCTTCCACGTACCCGCCGCGTGGCTGTTCACGAACGGGCCCGAAGCCATCACGCTGCCGTCGGCGCGCACGCTCTTCCAGGTTCCGCTCCCGGCCTTGAACGTGCCAGAGCCGAGGAGCACGCCGGTCTCCGACGTCCGCTTCCACGGGCCGACCATCTGGTTGCGCTTGAACGCGCCGTCCATCGAGATGCCCTCGATCGTCTCGTGATACGCGCCGTCGGGCCGCGCCTCCTTGCCCCAGCCGCTCTTGTGCTGGACGTCGGGGCCCGGGTAGCCGGGCTGGATCGACGCAAGCTCCTCGAGCGCGAACCCCGACGACGCGACCCACGCGCGGACCTCCGGCATCGCCGCGGCGATGTCCTCGAGGTACGCGAGCCGGTGCGTCGCCGCGACAAGCTCCGGCAGCGCGCGCCCGACCGAGCGCTCGATCAGGTAGCCGACCGCGCAGATCCGTCCCTCGGCATCGATGAACACCGGGCTGCGCCACGGCACGTAGGTGTTGTGCGGCGTGGTGCCGGCGGCGATGTAGTCGTCGAGATAGCCGAGCAGCTCGGCGCGGCGTCCGGCGAGCTCGGGCGCGGTCGGCGCGCGCGCCGCGAGCAGCTCGCGCACGTACACGAGATGCGTGTGCATGCGCAGGGGCTCGCTGTCGTCGGCGCTCGGCGGTCGCCCATAGGTGGCGATGAACGAATCATCGCCCAGGTGATGGTTCGCGCCGTCGCGGATCCCCTCCGCTGCGCTGACCTGTGACACGACACCGACGATCAGGAGCGCGAGGATGAATCGCATCAGGGTGGAACGATCCTACCCCGTCAGTCATTCCCGCGGAGGCGCGAAGCGGCGCTCAGGGTACGAGCTTGTAGCCAAGACCGTAGACCGTGAGGATGTGGCGCGGACTCTTCTGATCTTCCTCGAGCTTGCGGCGCAGCTTGACGATGAAGTTGTCGACGGTGCGGCTGGTCGGCGAGGCCTGGATCCCCCACACCTTCTCGAGCAGCTCGTCGCGCGAGACGGTCTCCTCGGACCGCTCCCGCAGGAGCTTCAGCACTTCGAGCTCGTAGAACGTCAGGCGCTTGTTCGTACGGCCCTTCGACATCAGGTGCTTGCGCGCGTTGATCGTCCAGCTGCCGATCGTGAACGTCTCGTCGGAGTGGGAGACGAGGCGTGCCTGGCGGCGGAAGATCGCGTTGATCCGCGCGATCAGCTCGGCGACGGAGAACGGCTTGGTGACGTAGTCGTCGGCGCCGGCATCGAGGCCGCGGATCTTGTCGGTCTCCTGCGCCTTCGCGGTCAGGATGATGATCGGCACGGTCTCGTCGCGCTGGCGGAGCGTCTCGCACACGCGATAGCCGTTGTCGTCGGGGAGCATCAGGTCGAGCAGCACGCAGTCGGGCGCCCAGTCCATCGCGGCGGCGAGGCCCTCGGCGCCGGTGCCGCGCGCCTCCACGTCGAAGCCCTCGAACTGCAACGCATCGCGCAGGCCGCGCACGATGTCTGGCTCGTCCTCGATCACGAGGATCCGCTTGCGGGCCTCCTCGTCC
>JAYVLW010000784.1:0-8606 GCA_043759315.1 Myxococcales bacterium | reverse complement strand
GTGGTGATGACCTACGAGCGCGGCCTCCTCCCGCCAACCCACCTCGGCGTCGCCAGCGGCGCGGTCGCCGCGCGCGCGAGCCAGCTCCGCCGGCGGTTGCGCGGCGCGGGATACCAGCTGCACGACAGCCTGATCGAGGTCTCGCCGGCCGCGACGATCGCCGCCCTGTGCGGACCGCGCGTCGCCCGTAACTACAAGCGCGACGCGGATCCCTGGCGCACGCGCGCGATGATCCTCGAGCAGCTCTCCGATCTGACGTTCGCGCCCCAGTCGCGGATGGCGCGCGAAGAAGTGCTCGGCAACGATCACTGCTTCGACGCTGTGATCAGCGGGTACACCGCGTATCGCTGGACCGTCGACGGCTGGGAAGGCGCCGACGGGATCTTCGCGGACGACGGGTTCATCGTCGCACCGCCGTGACTCAGAGGAGCGCTTCGTACGCCGCGGTGACCTCCGCGAACCGGCGCTCGAGGGTCTTCCTGTGCAGCGCATCTGCATCGGGCTGCAGGTCGGGGTGCAACGTGCGTGCGAGGCGGCGATACGCGCGCTTCACGGTCTCGAGATCGTAGCCGTCCTCGATCCCGAGCATCTCGAGCGCGGCCTGGCGGCGGCGGTCGACGATGCGATGCGGCGCGCTCCGCTCGGCGACAACACCGAGCCCCTCGAGTGCATCGACCCCGCGCAGAAAGTGGAGGAACGCGAGCAGCCGGAACCGCGGGGTGCGCGCGAGCGGCCAGATCTGATCGAGGCGGCGCGGGATCGCCATCGCGGCGAGCATCCGGCGATCGGCTTCATCGATCGCGGTCGGCGCGAGCTCGGTGCGCAGCGACAGCCGCACACCGGCGAGCTCGCGGACCATCACCTCGGCGAGCATGCCGTCGAGCTGGCTCTCCAGGTGCGAGCGCGCCCAGCCGGTCAGCGAGATCTGGTTCGTCGCACCCGGGGGATAGGCAGTGATGCCACCCTCGAACACGACGACCACCTCGTCGACCGCGGCGAGGCGCACGAACCGCGCGACCAGCGCCTTCTTCGCGAGATCGCCCTCGGCGACCATGACCTGGCCGCGGCGCAGCACGAACACCTCCGCGCGAGCGGCGCGCGCGGTCAGCGTCAGGACGCCGCTGGCGCTCTGATGACCGAGCCGATAGAGCAATCGCACGAGCTCGCCACGCGCGAGCCGCCGACGCAGATTCCCGGGAGCAGGAGGCACAGCGCCATAGTTGGCGCGCGCGGCGATCGGGGCAATTTTTCAGCCCCGATCAGGTCACATGAATCCGGCTTTACGACGCTCGACGATGAACTCGATGACCGTGTTCCGGACGTCCTCGCGGAACGTCACGAGACCGGCGGCGATCTCGCGCAGCGCGGTGACCGCGGGCTTGTTATCGCAGTCGACTCCCGCGGAGGCGCCACGAGACAGCTGGCGCGCGCGCTCTGCAGCGAGCACGACCAACGCGAACCGATTGGGGATCTTGTCGAGACAGTCTTCGACGGTAACGCGGGCCATGGACCGCGGAATTTACTCGATTGCCGACGGGTGTCAAGGGCAGCTTGCCAGAGCGGCCGTGACCCCGTACCCTGAACGAGCGTTTCGTTCTACCGGCAAGTAGGCGGAGCGACTTAACTTATGGCGGTTCGTCCCACGGTTTCCAGCTCACTGGCGTCGGCAAGCTCGGCACGGAGCCCTGCGCGGATCGATCTCGATTGGGATGCCCTCGAGATCGCCGTGGAGCGGAACTCCCCCGACACCGATAGCTACCTCGACCTCACCACGGGTCGCGTCCTGACGATCACCACCGGGGATCCGGAGGCCACGATCAACCGGCAGGCAGTCTCGGAGAACATCCGGAACTTCCTCCGCGTCGAGCCCGCGAGCTCGCGCGAGCAGTATCGCTGGATGGAAAAGTTCGTCGGCTCCGTCGTCGACGAGCCGCTGCGCGAGCGCCTGATCATCTCGATCGATGGCAAGGGCGCGTTCCGCCGGTTCAAGGACGTGCTGCTCGCGTATCCCGCCGAACGCGAGCGCTGGTTCTCGTACCGCGCCGACCTCCTCCACTGGCACATCCAGACCTGGCTCGAGTCGCACGAGATCTCGACGACGAACGAGCCGCCGTGGGGCATCGTCGTCGCGCCGCAGGAGCTGCCCACCGTGGGGCGTCCCGTGGTCCATGGCACCGAGGCCCCCGGCGAGTCGCTGCGCCGCCAGGCACGGGATCTGATCGAGACGATCGCGGCGATCGAGCTGCCGACCGCGATCGCGTTCCTCGAGTTCCTGAAGCAGCGCTCGAGCGAGGCGCCGACCAAGGCCGACATCGCGAGCCTCGACGACGATCCCGCCGACGAGCCGACGTGATCGAGCCGCTGATCACGCGCCTCGTGCGAGAGGCGCCGGCCCTCGCGCCCGACGTGATCGGCGAGCTGTGCACCGAGCTGCGCGCGGATGGCCGGCCGCTCGCGCTGTCGATCGCGAACGTGGTCGAGCTCGTCGGCGCGGGCGCGATCGCTCCGGGCATCTCGCTGCCCGCGCTTGCGATGGCGTGCGCCACGCTCTGCGATCCGCGGATGGGCAGCCCGGAGCACGAGGCCGCGCGGTACGAGATCGAGACGCTGCTACCGGTGCCGGCGAAGGCACCAAGGATCGCGGCGCCCGACGTGCCGCTGACCTCGCTGAAGCGCCGCTGAGTCGCGCGTGCCTCCCGCGACGTTCAGGTCCTGACGCAGACGGCGAACTTCAAGTAGCTCGCTTCGGGAAACCCGGGGACCGTCGGGAAGTCCGGCGGCAGCGGGCGGCGATCGATGATCTGCAGCTGCGTGCCCGCGCGCTCGGCGCCGTCGGCGAGCGCCAGCTCGAAGTCCGCGAGCGACATCTTGTGCGTCGACGAGGCGGCGATCAGGATCCCGCCGGGCACCAGCACCTCGAGCGCCGCGGTGATCAGCTCGGAGTAGTCGCGCACGGCGCTCCACGGCTTGCCACCGCGCGCCGCGGCGCTCGCGAACGCCGGCGGATCGAGCACCACCATGTCGAACGTGCGCGACCTCTCCACGAATCGCGCGAGCACCTTGAACACGTCCCCGACGATGTGCTCGGGCTTCTCCGGATCGAGGCCGCACGCGGCGAAGTTCTTGCGCGCGCGCGCGTGCGCCTTCGCGGCGACATCGACCGCGCAGACCTCGGCGGCGTCGCCGGCCTGCGCGTAGACCGTGATCGCGCCGGTGTAGGAGAACAGGTTGAGCACGCGGCGGCTGTTCGCCCAGTGCCGCACGGCGCGCCGGCCCTCGCGAAGATCCGCGAACAGACCGGTCGACAGCGGCGACGTCACGTCCACGACGAACGTCAGATCGTCTTCCTTGACCTCGAGCTCCACCGGGGCGGCGTGGCCGCGCACGAGCTCGGCCGCCACCTGGCGTGGTGCATCGCCGGCGAGCGATCGATATCGGCGCTGCTCGTAGATCGCCTTCGGTTTGATCTCCGCCTCGAGGGCGTTATAGAGGGCTTCGCGCAGGTTGGTCACCGCCGCGGTGAACAGCTGCACGACGAGATAGTCCGCGTAGCGCTCGACGACGATGCCCGGCAGGCCATCCGACTCTGCGTTGACGAGCCGGACGCACTGCAGCTTGTCGAGATCGAGGAGCCGCTTGCGCAGCGCGACCGCCGCGCGCACGCGGTTAGCGACGAGCTGGTCGTCGATCAGCGTTTCGGGGTTGCGCGTGAACACGCGGAGCGCGATCGCGCTGTCGGAGTCGTAGAGGCCGCGGCCGACGAACTCGCCCTCGTCGTCGACGATGTCGATCGGCGTGCCGACCTCGGGGCTCATCGGGCGGGGGCCGAGCGCCTCGCGATAGACCCACGGATGACCGGTGCGGATGCGATGCGCGATGTCGCCGGCGAGCCGGACCGTGTTTCTCCGCACGATCGGCGCGCCACGGGGCGCGGGACGGCGACCGGTAGGACGTCGCGGCTGGGCCATGCGCGGGCTCTTATCACGCAACCCCGGCGGATCTCCAAGACGAGTGCCCCTCAAGTTTCGGGTGGACAGGTCCAGATCCGCTGCGGTATGTCCCCGCTACTACTCCTCATGAATACGCATCGCCCTGTCGCCACGCTCGAGCCGGTCCGCTTCGGAGAGTTTCTCCGCGACCGCAATATGATCAGTGATGAGCAGTGGTTGGCCGCGCTTGCCGAGCACTGGAGCGAGCCGCTCGGTGGTCGACGCCGTCTCATCGGCACCACGATCATCGAGAACGGCTACCTGCCCGCCGAGGTCGTCGAGGCCGAGGCCCGCGTGTTCCACGACGATCTCGACGTTGTCGAGGTCGTGCCGCGGTCCGAGAAGACGACCCTGCCGGTCGTCCCGGTCCAGATGACGATTCGCGCATGACCTGATTTCCCGGGCGCGTAGGCCTGGATCGCTGCTAGAGTCCCATTCCCCATCGGGAGATGCATGATGGCTGTTGATTCGAAGCAGGGTGTTAACGGTTCGGCGAACGGCAAGTTGTCGAAGGGTGGCCGCAAGCGGCCCTCGTCGCTGATGGCGCAGGCGTCGTCGCTGCCGAAGGTCGAGCACTCGCTCGACGAGTTCATCGCCAAGGCGAACCAGACGCTCGTCGACGTCTCGAACTGGGGCGCGGCGGATGCCGAGGCCAAGGCCGAGGATGACAAGCGCCGCGAGCAGGACGCCCTCCGCATGCGCGCCGCCGAGACCCAGATGAAGGAAGGCGAGGCACGCGAGCAGTCGCTGCGCCGCCAGCTCGATGGTCTGCAGGGCAAGCTCGCCGAAGCAGAAGCCCGCGCCGCCGTGGCCGGCACCGCGATGGGCTCCGCCGCGCACGACTCCACGCTCGCGCAGCTCCGCGCGCAGATCGAGGCCGCCGAGGCGCAGCGCAAGTCTGCCGAGCTCAAGAACACGCAGCTGTCGAGCGCCCTGTCCGAGGCGAAGAACGAGGTCGCGATCGCGCGTGCCTCGGCGCCCGCGATCTCGGTCCCCACGTCCTACGACGATGGTGAGGCCGCAGAGCGCGTCCGCATCGCCGAGGCAAAGGCGACGAAAGCGATCGCCGCCGCGAAGGCCGCGCAGGCCGGGTTGACCGTGTCCTCGGCGGACATCGCCGCGATCGAGAGCGGTCTGGTCGTCACCAACATGGAGCCCGCGAAGGGCACCCCGTGGGCCGCGATCGCGATCGCGTTTGTCGGTGGCCTCGGCCTGATGCTGGTGATCTGGAAGTTCGTCCTCAGCAAGAACGACGAGGCGAAGCCGGCCGCCACGCAGCCGACCGCTCCAGCGCCTGCCGCGGCCCAGCCCGCCGCTGCGCCGCCCGACCCGACGCCAGCCCCCGCTGCAGCGGCGGCACCGGCGGCCGCTGCCCCGGTGACTCCGAGCAAGCCGATCGTCACGCCGATCGAGGAAGAGCCGGCAGCGACGACCGAGCCGGCCAAGGCCGTCGTGACCGAGCCGGCCAAGGCCGAGCCCGTGGCGACCGAGCCCGCGAAGGCCGAGCCCGTCAAGGCCGAGCCTGTCAAGGTCAAGGCCGAGCCCGTCAAGGCGACCAAGACCGAGGTCAAGGCTCCCGCCAAGGCCCCCGCGAAGGCGCCCGCGAAGGCAGCGAAGACCACCCCCGCCAAGGCGACGAAGACCACGCCGGCCAGCAAGGGCACGATCGCGGATCCGTTTGCCGAGACACCGGCTCCGAAGAAGACGACCCCGGTCAAGAAGGCCACCAAGCCGACCACCGGCGGCGTCGTCGACCCGTTCTGAGACCGTCGCAGCTCCACATGTCGACCGGCGCCCACGTGGCGCCGGTTCGCGTTTCGGGCCGGGACCGTTTGCGCAGCGCTCCAAGCGACGGAGATCCCAAGCCCTACGGACGGCCGCAACGCTTCGCGTCGCGGAGCGAGATCGTGGGGTAAGAGCAGTGGCAAACAGTCGTTGCATCCATGTGTCCACGTGGGATAAGTACCCGCTGTTGCTTCGTTCCCCGTCGCGGGGGCCTGGCTACCCGGAGGTCACGTTGACGCGCTTCATCCTGTCCATTGCGATCGCTGTCGCGATCATCGCTCCCGCTGCCACGGCCCATGCTGACCCGACCGCCGCCGAGCTGAAGAAGGCGAAGGAAGAATTCCTCGCGGGCAAGAAGGCGTTCGACGGTGGCGATTTCGCGGAGGCCGCGTCGCACTTCAAGACCTCGTACAACCTCTCGAAGAAGCCGACGCTGCTCTACAACGTCGGGCTCGCGAACGAGTCGGGTGGTCAGGACGACATCGCGTTGTTCTACTACCGCAAGTACCTCGTCGACGCGCCGGCCGATGACGCGCAGCGCGCGGACGTCACCGAGCGCGTGAAGGCGCTCGAGAAGAAGTTCGGCGGCGGCAACACCACGGTCACGCCGCCGAACAACAACACCACGGTCACGCCGCCGAACAACACCACGGTCACGCCGCCGCCCGACACGCACAAGGAGCCGAAGGTCATCAAGCCGGCCGGCACGTACTCGGCCGCGGACTTCCAGCACCAGGTCGTCGACACGGCGCCGCCGAAGAAGCCGCTCGATGTCACCGCGTTCGTTCCCGAGGACTCGGGGTTCGAGGTCACGCTGTTCTACCGCACCGCCGGTGAAGGGAAGTTCCAGAGCAAGGTCATGCGCTGGCGCTACAAGGAGCTCGTCGCGCGCATCCCGCCCGAGAAGATGCTCGGCGAGTCGATCCAGTACTACATCGAGGTCAAGGACCAGGCGAAGGCCGTGGTCACGCGCTCGGCGAAGTCGACGAGCCCGAACCTCGTCACGCTCGAGGTCGGCGCGGCCGAGCGGTTCTATCCCGACTGGAACGACAGCTCCGGCACCACGGCGACACCCGCCGAGGTCAAGGCATCCGATGAGGATGAGGATCCGCTCAACCGCAACAAGAAGAAGAAGCTCGTCGCGCAGCCCACCGGACCCGATGGCATCGAGATCCAGCCGCAGCCGGTCGGTGGGGGCAATGGCTTCCGCGATGTCGGCTCCAGCAAGTTCAACGGTGTGAAGTGGGGCGCGACCGGTGCCGCGGCGCTAGGTGCGGGCCTGTCGGTCGTGTTCTATCTGCAGGCCGCCAAGCAGGCGCGGGCGCTCGAGGACGACTCGCTGATGTGCGGCGCTCCGCCGTGCCGCACGTACGATCCGTACGATGCCGATCTCCAGGCCGCGGGTCAGCGCTACGAGACGCTGATGACGGTGTCGATCGTCGTCGGTGTCGGCGCGGCCGCGGTCGCGGGGTACTACTGGTACAAGGCGCTCAGCGCGAAGAAGCGCGGCGACTACACGACGAGCCAGGCGAAGCCCGCGGACGGCAAGCCCGCCGCGCCCGCCGGCGAGGACGAGCCGCCGCCGCGGTCGTCGTGGATCATCACCCCGTCGATCGGCGATGGGTTTGCCGGCGCTGCCGCGGTTGGCCGGTTCTAGGTCGAGAGGTCAGTCATGCGTAACACTCTGCTCATCGTGTCTCTGTCCTTTGCGCTCGGCGCGTGCGGCTACAACCCGGACCTCGGCGGTACGCCGTTCTTGTGCGCGGCACAGGAGCCGAAGTGCCCGGATGGCTACGAGTGCAAGCCCGACACCCTGAACCGCCAGGTCTGCTACTCGACGTCGGGCAACATCATCGACGCCGCCGTGAGCGGCTTCCAGTGCGCCGATGATTCGATCCTCGAGGGCGGCAACAAGAACGACACGATCGCCACCGCGTACGCCACGCCGGTCGCGAGCTCGAAGCCCGACATCACGTTTGCCGGCCTCGCGATCTGCCCGGAAGGCGACAAGGACACGTACAAGATGGACGTGGCCGTCCTGTCCGACGTCGAGGTCATCACCACGTGGGAGAGCGGCATGCCGGTGTCCGTGTCGATCCTCGGCGCGGGTGGTGCGACGCTCGTCAACGGCACGTCGAACGGCCCGAACTCGCTGAAGGCGTTCGCGGCGAATCTCGCAGTCGGCCAGTACTACGCGCAGGCGTATGCGTCGGCGACCACGAAGAACAACTACAAGATCTCGCTCAAGGTCACGCCCAAGTAGCGCGCACGTGAGCCGGGTGCCTACACACTAGGCCGCCAGCTTGATCGCCCAGCGGCGCGCTTCCGCCGCCAGCTCGTCGTCGGTGCCCGCCACCTGCCACAGGCGCTGCAGGGCCACGTTGGCACCCGACGCGTCGCCCTTGTCCCAGCACGCGCGTAGCTCCTGACGCAAGAGAGCGATCTCCTTGGCCTCGGCGTAGCTCATGTGAACCCCCAGCGTCACCTTCATGGCGGTGTGTCTCGTCGGCAAGTTTTCTGCCGTCCCTGTTCAGACGCCCGCCGATGCGGCATATTTGACCGTGGGGACAATTGCACGGTACCCTTTTGAAACTCGTAGTGTTTTCCGGGGAGACACGTGAATGAGCCGTATTGGTGAGCTGCTCGTCCGCGAGAAGATGCTCTCGCTGCAGCAGCTTCAGCAGGCGCAAGAAGAGGCCAAGCGGACGGGTAAGCGCCTAGGCGCCACCCTGTCGCGCCTGGGCTACGTCAAAGATCAGGAGCTCACCCAGTTCGTCGCGAAGCAGTACAGCCTGCCCTCGATCAACCTGGCGGAGATCGAGATCGAGGCGG
>JAYVLW010000783.1:0-23236 GCA_043759315.1 Myxococcales bacterium | reverse complement strand
CACGCTCGTAAGGGGCCGAATAAGCGATTCGATCGAGCCTCGATCGAAATGGATCGCGTGGGATCGACACGGCGCCGGGCGGCCTGAGCTACGTCCTGGGTGCGGTCGACGTTTGATTCCGAGAAACTAGTTCGCCGAGGTCTCCGTCGTCATTACGACGCACCATCCAGGGACCCTAGCAATGTTCGGACGGCGGCGTCGGCGGTGTCTTCGAAGCCTGCGCCGGGACGAGCTGCAGCAGAGCGCCGGAGGTCGTCAGCGCAGGATCACGGTCATATACGTGATCGCTCCCGGCACGAGCTCAACCGCACCGAGTCCGATCGCGTTGCCACCCGCGACGGTGACGGTCGCTCGCTGCGACATCGGGATCTCGATGTTCGGAAAGACCACGTCAACACCGGTATCGCCTGCTGACCACGCCGTGCCGGTGAACGCCTGCGTAGGTGCATGTGGCTCCGTGATCGAGAACGCGCGCGGCGTGCCGTTGACGTGGATCAGCAGGTTGCCGCGCGTGGGCTCGAACGCCGCACCGAAGGACGCGTAGAACGTGGCCGCACGCGCCTCGGTGAGCGAACGCGCGACGAACGTGCCGTTCGCGAGCGATACCGCCGGTGGCGCGATCGCGATGCCGGGAATCGCGTACCTGCCACCCGTGCACGCGGAGGGCTCGGACGGCGGGGTCACATCGACGAGCGCCGTGTACGATGCGAGCGCGAGCGTGAAGGCGCCGGTCCCATCGGTCATCGTGGTGCGGTGGTCATCGTAGGTGGCCGTCCAGGTCGCGCCGTCGATCGGGCACGGTGTGTCCCAGTCGATGAACGTCCCGCTGAACGTGAAGTCGACGAGATCGGCGTCGACCAGCGCGTCGGGCGTGGAAACGGTCCCATCGCACGCGGCGAGCGCGAGCGCGATCAGCGCTGGTGCGCGGCCCATTCGATCGCTCGTGCGGTGATCTCGATCACGGTCGGATCGCTCCAGCTCTGCGGCGAGTGGCCAAACGCGGCGTAGAAGCTGCGCGCACCGAGGTTCTCGCGTGCCCACGCGATCGCGTGGAAGCCCTGCTTGTTGATCGCGGGGTATTCGGCGGGGAGCGTGTCCTCGTCGAGGTTCATCAGCACTTGCGCTCCGGAGATGGTCTCGGGGCGCTGCGTGAAGAAGTACCACTCGTCTGTCAGCGACAGATCGGGCAGACCCGCGGTGATCGGGTGCGCGGTGGGCATCATGCGCACCGTCGCCGGGAACAGGCCATCGGGATGACCCGCGAACCGGGTGCCCGTGATCTCGTTGGCGTAAAACGGCCAGCTCGGCTCGGTCATCGTCGCCGAATGGAATCCGACCACTCCACCGCCGCCGCGGATCCACGTCTCGAGATCGTTGTGCGCGAGCGTATTGAGGCCGTCGCCGCTGGTGATCGCGAACACGAGCACATCGTGCTCGGCGAGGTTCTCGGCGTTGATCGCGAGCGGATCGTTGGTGGTGGTGACGGTGTAGCCGCGCGTGAAGTGCATGTTCACGATCGCCCCACGGCAATCGAGGTTCGACGCGTGCCGCCAGAAGTTCTCGAACGTGTAGATCAGGATGCGCGGCTTGCCCGGGTCACCATCGAGGTGGAGCTCGATGTGACCGCCGGGGCGGGCATCGGCGGCCGGTGCATTCTCACCGCATCCCGCAACTGTGCAGCCGATCGCGATGATCCAACCTCGCACGCGATCAGCCTACCACCTGCGCGCAGATGATCGTTCGATCTCGTGAGGCACCATCGCAAACACTCTGCCAGTCGGTGGCTCGACGAGCCGACACGGGCACCAGAACCTACGCGTTCGAGGCTGACCGCGAGCCCGTGGCAATCAGGCCTTGGTTGCTGTAGCGTTTGACCATGCGCATGGTTGTCCTGGTGGGGATTGCTGCAGCCGGCTGCGGAACAGTGAACGAGAAGGCGATCGACGCGGCGATTGCAGGCGATGTGGCAACCGCCGACGTGTCCACGATCGATGCACCACCGCCACGGTGCAACCCGACTGCTGCGTTCGGCGTGGCCACGGAGCTCACAACGCTGGACTCTGTGAGCGATGACGAAGCGCCGTTTCTGACCCCGGACGAGCTGACGCTGTATTTTGGCAGCAACCGCGCGGGTGGCGCCGGCGGATTCGACCTCTACAAGGCAACGCGCACGGCGGTGACTGCGCCGTTCGGTGGCGTCACCCTGGTTACCGGCGTCAACACGACGGGTGAGGAGCGGGTGCCGCGCCTCAGCAGTGACGAGCTGACGCTGATCGCCGCCAGCAAGCCCGCCGGCTCGTCGGTGTTTCGTATCGGGCTGTCGCAGCGCACCAGCACGGCGGTCGCGTTCCCTGCGCTCCAGTCGATCGCAAACGTTGCGGGCACCACGAACGATACCGAGCCAGCGCTATTACCCTCCGGCAACGTCATCTACTTCGGCAGCGACCGCGGCGGCAACTACGACATCTACCGGACGTCGAAGTCTGGTGGCGCCTTCTCCGCGCCGGCCTTGGTCACCGGTACGCAACTCAACACGGCGTCGACCGAGAGCTCGCCTGTCGTGACCACCGACGAGCTCCACCTGTACATCCTGTCGAATCGCACCGGTACACAGGGTGTGTTCGATATCTACGCATCGAGCCGCGCGACCACGGCAGACGCGTTCTCGGCGCCGGTTTCAGTCACCGAGCTCAACACGCCAAGCATCGACTTTCCGTCCTGGATCTCTCCCGACAACTGCACCCTGTACTTCACGCGGCAGATCGCGAACCGCGGTTACGACATGTTCTCGGCAACCCGCGGCAACTAGCCCGAATCGACGCGATCAGCGCGCTGGTGCCCGTTCGATCACGAGCTCGTGAAGGGAGACGCGCGCACCGCCCGCGCTCTCGACCGAGACCTCGATGCCCGCCACCGGGCGCTTGGCCGTGAACGCAAACCGAACCAACTCGGAGCGACCGCGGGGGATGGTGGGTGCCTCGAGCGTGACCGGCGGGGCGAGTCTCCGTCGGCCGCCGCCGCTCGGGGTGCCGGTGACTCCGAACGTGATCTGGCCGGTCGACTCGATCCCGCTGCCGATCCACGTCGCGACGTAGTCGCCTTTCGGCAGGTCGATGTATGGACCATAGACCACCGTGCCCGGTTGGCCGGTTGCGACGAGCTCGCCGGACACGAGGGTGACGTTCTCGCGTCGGATCTGGAGGTGGGTCGCCGGGATCTGGATCGGAAACGTCGCGAGCTCGCGGTCGAGGATCGGGAGATCGAGCCACACCGGCGACGTGTCCTGGGTGCGAAACACGTGGACCTCGTAGGTGTCACCGACATGGAACCGCTCGAGCTCGTTCGGCAGCGTCGAACGGACCGCCCGCCGATCGCGATCGTCCTGATACGCCACGACGTAGAACCGGTCGGGGAGCGAGGACGCCGTGTAGCACGACGTGCTCGCGAGCCAGCGCTGCGGCATGAGGATGTCGTTGAACGTGATCCGGCACGTCAACGCCGCGCCGCGCGAGTCGAGCGTCAGGAGATTCGCCGAGAGGTTGTCCGCAAAGCCGTGCGTCAGCCCGCGGCGCACCAGTTCGTCCGCGACGATCTCGAGCTCGGCAGCATCTGGCCAGACCGCGCGCACGGGATGCGGCGGCCCAGCATCGGTGGCCGCCGCCAGCGCCGCCACCGGGACCACGACAAGCCAACCGGTGGCGAGGCGTCGCAGCCACGGGCTGACGACTTCGCCGAGCGTGCGGACCGCGATGACGACCGCGAGCCCGAGGACCGCGAGCATGCTCGGGATCACGTACCGCGTGGCCTCGGGACTATCGAGAAGGTTGCCGATCAACAATGGCCCGAGAACGGCCGCGAGTTGCGCGAGGACAACCACGCTCAGCCAGCGCAGCGGCGTGAACGCGCGCGATGCGGCTTCGCGACCCACCAGTGCCAGTGCCCCCGCGAGAAGCAGCGCGCCGGGGATCGCCCACAGCATCGACCTTCCACCGCCGGCGCACAGGAGCACGAGCCCTCGCCCGAGCATCGCGAGGTTCGCCTCGATCTGCTTCACACCACCGAACGCGAAACCCGCGTGCCCGCGGGGGACGGACCAGGCTACGACCTGCGCGAGCCACCAGTACGCCGCGAACGCAACCACGAAACCCGCGGATGCCGTCGCCGCAACGACGACGCGACGACGACCGGCGAACGCTCGCCATGGCCACGCGCATCCCACGAGGATGGGTGCGAGCAGGAAGACAAGTCCGCGGGTCGGGTTGTTGATGGCGAGCCCCGCGAGCAAGAGGCCAGCGGCACCGAACCGCCACCGTCGAGGATTCGCGTCGTGCAACAGCGTCGCGAACAGGTGGAAGCAGAGCACGTAGAGACTCGTCGCGAATCCGTAGGCGAGCTGCACGTAGGCGTAGGCGACGTGCGCATTCGACCACGCCATCAAGGTGGCCATCGTGGCGAGCAGGGCGATCCAGGTCTTGCCGCTGTGCCAGAGGTAGACCTTCCCGAGCACGAACACTTCGAGCGCAAAACCGAGGACGTTCGCGACGAGGAGTGCCACAGGTCCAACGCCGAGGATCGCGACCGGGAGAATTGCGAGCAGTTGCGGGCCGAGGACCCAGAGGTCCCGATTGGCGTAGTACCAGTCAGCGACGACGGGCGAGCTCGCCTGCAGCGATTTCGCGGCGAGAAGCGCGGGAACTGCCGCGTCCGACTCGAGCCACTCGAAGAAGCGCAGCCCGAAGATGTAGATGGCGACCGCGACGAAGACCAGCGCCGTCGCGAGGAACACCACCCGCAACCACGGCGAAGAACCAAGTCTCATGAACTCAGATCACGCCGTGTGCTTCTGGGGTTTCGGAGCGTGCTCGACCGGGAGCGGCGTGACCCCCGCCGGTGCCGCAGGAACCTGCAAGACCGGAGCATCGGTCGCGCGCAGGTTGCCGTAGGTCTCACGGACCACGAACAGCGGGCGTTTCTGCACCTCCGCGAGGATGCGGCCGATGTAGAGACTCGCGACTCCGGTGACGGCGATCTGCACACCGCCCAGAAACACGATGAGGACGGTCGTCGAAGTATAGCCGGGGAGAGACGACCAGAAGATCCTCTGTAAGACCAGGCCGACCGCGAGCAGCATGCCGAGCCCAGCGACGAGCATGCCGAACTTCACCGCGAGGCGAAGTGGAAAGTCCGAGAACGAGATCACCGATGAGTAGGCCATCCGCAGGCGGCGGCGAAAGTTGTAGCTCGATTTTCCGGCCTTGCGCGGCTGCGCCTCGATGGGCACACGCACGTACTTCAGACCCAACCACCCCTCGAGTCCCGGGATGTAACGGCTCGTCTCGGTCAGGCTGTTGTACGTATCGACTGCACGCCGCGTCATGATGCGAAGCGTGGTGGCGTTGACCGGAAGCTTGGCTCCCGTGAGCCGGTTCATCACGACCACGAACAGGTACGACGTCATGCGGGTGAACAGTGGTACGGCGCGGCCGGTGTGCAGTCCGCCGACGATGTCGTGCTCGCCCTTCTTCAACGCATCGAGCAGGTCCGGGAGACAAGACGGTGGCTCCTCCTGATCCACGTTCAACGTTCCGACGTAGTCGCCGCTCGCAACGCGGTAGCCTGCCGAGGTGGCGATGTGCTGGCCAAAGTTCCGGCTGAGCAGCAAGGCCTTGGCGAACGAGAACTCGTCACACACCTGCTTGAGTACGTGCGGCGAGTCGTTGCGACTGCCGTCGTCCACGAAGATGACTTCGAGATCGCGGGCGAGGTCGTCGTGACCGAGGTACTTGCGAAACACCTGCTCCATCTCGACGCAGAAGCTGCGTGCGAGTGCGCCGTCGTTGAAGATCGGGACGACGAAGGAGTACAGCATCACGCCGCCCTGTCTGGTTCGCGATCCCCTGCCATGGCCAAGCTTGGGTCTTATCTGCTTTTGGCCACGACTTCAACCGCGGCTTCAAGGCGGTGCAGGAGGCGTCACGATGTGACGTACAGCAAGAACTCCGTCGCGCGATTTGCCAGAAGATGCGCCTGCCTGCATGACAATGGCGAGGTAGATTTGTATGGTTCGAGGCGCTCGAACGGGCTTCGGCCGTATGCAGATCAACGTCACGGAATACCTGGAACGTGGGGCGCTTGCGACGTGCCCTGATAGGACCGCGATCGTCGATGGCACCGCCCGCTACACGTTCTCCGAGCTCGCGCAGTACGGGAAGCGCTGCGCGTCGCTGCTGATCACGCGCACCGCGGGTACGAGCGCGCCGATCGCCGTGTACTTGCCCAAGGGCGCGACCACGGTGTTCGCCGATCTGGGGATCATCTACAGCGGCAATATCTACAGCAACCTCGATACCAAATCGCCGCCTCAGCGCATCAAGAACATCCTCGCCAATCTTCGGCCCGTCTTGATCATCACGTCGAAGGCGCTGCTCGCGTCGGTGGTCGCGTTCGGTGTCGCGGAGAGCAACGTGCTGCTGATCGACGACGTGTTCGACGACTCGCTCGCGATCGACACCGCCGGAATCGCCGCGCGCCTCGACCGCGTGATCGATACCGATCCGCTGTGCATCATCAACACGTCGGGCTCGACGGGCACGCCCAAGGGCGTCGTGATGCACCACCGCAGCATCATCGACTTCATGGACTGGGTGATGGACCGCCTGGCGCTCGACGGATCTGAGCGGATCGGGAGCCTGTCACCATTCCACTTCGACATCTACACGCTCGAGCTCTACCTGTCGCTGGCCAAGGGCTCGACGCTCGTCATCATCCCCGACGAGCTACCCACGTTTCCGGCCAAGCTCGTCGCGTACCTGGCGGAGCTGGAGATCAGCTTCATCTTCTGGGTGCCGACGATCATGGTGAACATCGCCAACCTCGGCCTGCTCGGTGCTGCCGACCTCGGCAAGCTCGCGAAGATCTTCTTCGCCGGTGAGGTGTTTCCCACGAAGCACCTCAACATGTGGCGCAAGCAGCTCCCCGGCGCCCAGTTCGTCAACCTCTACGGCCCGATCGAGATCTCCGTCGATTGTACGTACTTCGTCGTGGACCGCGAGTTCCGCGATGACGAACCGCTGCCGATCGGCCTCCCGTGCCGCAACACGAACATCCTGATCCTCGACGAGAACGACCAGCCCGCCGCGGACGGCCAACCCGGCGAGCTGTGCGTCCGAGGCAGCTCGCTCGCGCTCGGCTACTGGAACGATCAGGAGAAGACTGCAAAGGCGTTCGTCCAGAACCCGCTCAACAAGCACTACCCCGAGCTGATCTACCGCACCGGCGACATGGTCTCCCGCAACGACCGCCAGGAGATCATGTTCCTGGGGCGCAAGGACTTCCAGATCAAGCACCTCGGTTATCGGATCGAGCTCGGCGAGATCGAGCACGTGCTCACGAGCATCGGGATCGTCGACAACGCCTGCGTGCTGTATCACCGCGAGCGCAAGGAGATCACGCTGTTCTTCGAGGCGAAGCAGCCGGTGCCCGCGTCGACGATCCGGCAGGGCCTCGCGGGCGTGCTCCCCAAGTACATGCTGCCCACTGTGTTCCGGCAGATGGAAGCGTTGCCGCGCAACCCCAATGGCAAGATCGACCGCAACGGGCTGACGGCGCTGATGGAGCAGTCGTGACCCCGCTGCCCAGCGTGGCCGCCGTCTACGAGCAACTGGCCGAGGCGAAGCGCGTGGGCTCGATGATGACGAACTTCTATCCCACGCCGGAGAAGCTCCAGCGCTGGATCGCGGGCGGCGACCTGTTCTCGATGACCGCGGGCAAGGTCCTGTTCGTCCTGCGCCGCGACCGCGACTTTCTCCACCTGTCGTACATAGCCAGCCGGCCCGCGGAGCTGGCGGCGGCGCTGCGCGAGCTGGTCGAGAGCGCGCGAGACACGCTCACCGTCGACGTGCTCGGCAAGGAGCACCAGGTCCACGAGATCGCCGAGGTGTTCGTCGCTGCCGGCTTTCACAGCCACCAGGTGCTGCACCGCATGACGCGGACGACCGACGGAACGTCCCTGCCACCGGCGACCGAGGACTCGGAGGTGGTGTTCGCCGGTGCCGGCGACGGAGCGGTGCTGGCCGGCATGCTCGAGGGAGAGCTCGATCGCTTCGCAGAGCAGATCCCCGATGCCGAGGAGATGACGCGCGCCGCGGCGGAGCGCAAGATCCTCGTCATTCGTTCCGAGACCGGGATCGAAGGCCTGTTGTTCTTCGAGGCCACCGGTCAGTCGTCGCTGCTGCGCCACTGGGTGGTCGATGGAGCCCACCGAGATCGGCGCGTCGGTGCCCGCCTGATGCGGCGCTACTTCGCCGAATGCAAGGACGTCCGCAGGTTCACGCTCTGGGTCATCTCCGACAACGACAACGCGATCGATCGATACAAGCACTATGGCTATCAGCAAGATGGTTTGATCGATCAAGTGCTGATGAGGCGAGCCGTATGAAGACTGTGCACGAAGTGCTCAAGGGCATCCGACCGGAGTTCGACTTCACCAAGTCCGAGGACTTCTTCGCCGACGGGATGCTCGACTCGTTCGACGTGATCACGCTGATGAGTGACCTCGACGAGACCTACAGTATCTCGATCAACGGCACCGACATCCTGCCGGAGAACGTGAAGAACATCGCCGCCATCACCGCGCTCCTGAAGAAATACGGGATCGAGCAGTGAACTTCAGCTTCGCGAACAAGCGCATCGCCGGCATCCTCACGGTGCTTCCGGCGAACGAGCGCACCTTCATGGACGACATGAAGGACTTTGACTTCCCGGAGGAGAAGTCGCTGAAGCTGAAGAAGGTGATGGGCTACGACAAGCACCGGATCGTCAAGAACGAGTCCACGTGCGTGTCGGACCTCGCCGTTCACGGGCTCCGTCACCTGTTCGACAAGGGGCTGGTCAAGCCCGACGATCTCGACGCGCTCGTCGTCGTCACGCAATCGCCCGACTACTTCATGCCGGCGACCAGCAACGTCATTCAGGGCCGGCTGAACCTCAAACACGACATGCTCTGCCTGGACATCAGCCAGGGCTGCGCCGGATTCATCGTGGGCCTGATGCAGGCGTTCATGATGCTCGAGCAGGCGTCGATCAAGAAGGTGGCGCTCGTCAACGCGGATGTCCTAAGCAGGAAAGTCTCGCGCAAGGACAAGAATAGCTTCCCGCTGATCGGCGACGCGGCGTGCATCACGATCGTCGAGAAGGCGGAGGACGGCCAACCGATCTACGCGAACCTCAAGATGGACGGTACGCACCACGAGGTCCTGATCATTCCTGCCGGGGGGTTCCGCACGCCTTCGACCCCCGAGACCGCTGTTCTCGAGGAAGTTGGAGAGAAGAACTTCCGCGCGAAGGACAACCTGACCATGAACGGGACGGCGGTGTTCAACTTCGTCCAGGTCGAAGTGCCGCCGATGATCGAGTCGCTGCTGCAGCAGGCCGCGCTGCCTGTCGAGGAAGTCGACTTCTTCATGTTCCACCAGCCGAACAAGTTCATGCTGCACAAGCTGGCCGACAAGATGAAGGTCAAGCGCGAGCGCATGCCCGCCAACATCGTCGAGAACTTCGGCAATGCCAGCGGCGCCACGATCCCCACGAACATCACGTTCAACCTCGCCACCGAGCTGACGAGCGGAACGAAGAAGATCTGCATGGCGGGCTTCGGTGTTGGTCTGACCTGGGCGTCACTTGTCATGCAGGTGGGGCCGCTGGCGTTTTGCGAGATGATCGACTACCAGGAGACGACTTAATGGATCAGTTTTACGAACGACTCGCGGTGGTTCTCGAGGAAGACACGGTCAAGCCCGACGACGTGCTCTCGAGCTTCGAGCAGTGGGACTCGCTCACGGCGCTCTCCGTGGTCGCGATGATCGACGAGCACTACTCGGTCAACGTGTCGGCCGAGGAGCTCGCGAGCGCCCGCACGGCCAGTGCGCTCGAAGCACTGGTCGCCGCGAGGCGGACGAAGTAGAGCCGCCGCCGTGCAGGCGTACACGCTGATCACGGGTGCGTCGTCTGGCATCGGCGCGGCCATCGCCAGGCGTCTCGGCAGCAAGCGTGCGCTGATCCTCGGCGGTCGCGACGCCGCCAAGCTGCGCGAGGCGACCGGCCTCGGCGACGACGGCCGGCACCTGGTGTGGCCGTACGACCTGCGCGACTGCGAGGGCATCGCGGCGTCGCTCGGCGCCCTGCTCGAGCAGCGTCAGGCCACCGTGGACTGCTTCGTTCACAGCGCCGGGGTGGTCAAGGTCATGCCAGCGCGCCTCGCCGACGCCGCGGTGGTCCAAGAAGTCATGAACGTGAACGTCCTGTCGGCCATGCAGATCGTGGCCACGCTGCTGAAGAAGCACAACCGCGGCGTTCTCAAGAACCTCCTGTTCATCTCGAGCACGTACAGCATCCGCGGCGTCAAAGGCCAGGCCGTCTACTCGGCGAGCAAGGGCGCGCTCGATGCGATGATGCAGTCGCTCGCCGTCGAGCTCGCGCCGGCCGTGCGAGTCAACTCCGTGCTGCCCGGCGGCGTGCGGACGCCGATGTCGGAGCGCGCGTTCACCGACGAAAAGCACCTGGAGAAGATGAAGGAGGAGTACCTCCTTCGCCTCGGCGAAGTCGACGACATCGTCAACGCCGTCGAGTTCCTGCTCTCGGATAAGGCGGGCTGGATCACCGGCCAGAAGATCGTGGTCGACGGCGGGCAGACCGCGCACTAGGAGAGTCATGAAGGACACCGTTCTGTTTCAGGGCCGCGAGCAAGTGACCAACTCGGATCTCCTGCGCTGTCTGGAGTCCGTCGGCGCGGCAGATTGCAGCGTGCTGTTCGTCCACTCCGAGATGTCGTTCGGGCGACCCAACCCAGAGCTCGGCAAGAGCGCGCTGCTGCAGGGCGTGCTCGATACGCTGCTCGAGCTCAAGGTCCCCACGATCGTCGTGCCGACCTTCACGTTCAGCTTCTGCAACGGCGTCTCGTACAACGTGCAGCAGTCGCGCTCGAAGATGGGCGTGTTCAACGAGTACATCCGCCGCCTCCCCGAGGCCGTGCGCTCGGTCGATCCGCTGATGTCGTGCGCCGCGCTCGGCGCGGACAAGAGCGTGGTGAGTGACCTGAGCCACAACTCGATCGGCGAGGGCTGCACCTTCGACAAGCTCCACGCGGCCAAGACCGCGCGCTTCCTGTTCCTCGGGGTGGGTGCGGCGAAGTGCATGACCTATACGCACTACGTCGAGGAACGCGTCCACGTGCCGTACCGCTACGACCGGCCGTTCAGCGGTACCATCGTCGACGGAGAGCGCGAGTACCAGGACACCTACAACCTGTACGTTCGTTACAACGGGGTCATCCCCGAATCGACCACCAAGTTCGAAGACTTCCTCGTGCGCGAGGGCCTGATGAAGAAGGTGGCCTGCGGCGACAACTTCGTCTCGAGCATCGCGGAGTCCGTGGCCTACGAGTCGATCGCCGGCAAGATCCGGGAAGACGCCAACTACTTCCTCGCGGCGCCCGCCCCACTCGAGAAGGATACGACGTTCCTGGTCAATGGTGAGATGGTGGCGCTCTGAGACACCGGCTACGGGTGGAATGCGTGCATCAGGTGCGGGCTTTGTTGGCCCTCGATCGTTAGTTTCCAGCGGTTGAAGACCAGGTGCTTACCATCGGAGGAGAGCCACGGATCCGTCCGCTGGTACGCGACCACACCGTTGTCGTTGATCTCGGTGAGGGGCATGGCTGCGTTGTACACGCCGGACGTCGTGTCGAGGGTCGCGACGTAGATGCCAGAGAGCCGCGTGATGCCGTACGGGATGTCTCTTCTGTCGAAGATCAGGGTCGACCCGTCTGGCGCGAACATCGGCGAGTGGGCATCGCCTGAGATTCCATTCACAGGCGCAGGAGTGCTCCACATGTTGGTGGGCAGCAACCGCGACGTCCAGAACGGCGTCGTGGTGTCAGCAACCTCCCAGACAAGGGCCTTGCCGTCGCGGCTCACGGACGGATTGAACTGGTTGATGCCCTGGTCGAGCTCCAGCAGCTGCGTGCCCGAATCGAAGGTTCCGCCAGCCGTCCGCGTCGCACGGTGGATCTTCATCGTGAACTCCTGCCCGCCCAACTCCGCCCGACTGAAGTACATCGTCAGTCCGTCCTCGCTGAGGTCAGGACCGGCCTCGTCGGCGGCGCTGCTACTCGGTCCGACCACCGCCTCAGCGAGGCCGAACGGGCTGGTGGTGTCGGGCCGCGTCCGCTGGTAGATCTGGCCGTCCGTGCCGTTGGCCCTCGAACCCCTTGAGTAGAACAACTCGAGCGTGTCCGCACTGAGTGTTGATGGCAGCTTGATTCCGTCGCGTTTTGACCCTGACGTCGATCGGCACGTTCGTCGCGGTGTCGAAGAACGTGCCGTTTCCATCGATAGCGGCGACGCTCACGCAGATCGCTGGACATCGGCGTCGAGTTCGATTTGATCGTTGCGGTGGTGACCTACGTGTTGGGCGACCCCGAAGTCGCGTTGCCGCCCGGCCGTTCCGCGAAGTGCGAACGCGCGCGTAGCCGATGCGTCGATGCTGTCCGTCTCCAGTGGTGCCGTCGGTGCGGCGCCCAGTTTGCGGTCTGTCGCTCCTGCGACCGCAACCAAGATCACTGCACGCGCAGCTGCGCCGGCGAGACGCGACGTCTCGACCTCGCCGAGATCCGGCGGCGGTATCGGCGAAGCCCTGCGGGTCGCGAAGCACACCGAGAGCAGGAGCGTCGCCGCCGCGGTCGTCAGCGCGAAGCTGCACGCTTGGCTCGGGAGGCCACCGACGCCGATTCCGTGGGCGATCAGACTTCTCAGACCGATGTCCCCGCGGGTAGCGTCGTGTCGCGGCGGCGTACGGCCGTGTGCATCGTCGCCACGTCCAAGCTGAGTGGGGTGCTGAAGACCGAGCCGGGCGTCCTTCAGTGCCATCGCTGCGCGAAGACCACGCACTTCGTCGCGCAGGGCGGTTGGGAGCCCCGGTGGAGCACTCGGGATCGCGGATCAACGCGACCCCGACTCGACCGTCAAATCACGACGGGAAACGTCGGCCGTTAACACACTGAGTGTCGGACTGGAGCAGCTCGGCCCAAGCACTTCCTGTGCGCCCCACCCGAGCGCAAGCGAAGTCGGTGCGTCCTGAGTGCTCCCGTCCGTCCTCGCGTCCGCGCTTGCGTCGGGCAGCACTCCATTGCTGCCTGCTGAGTTGCATGCGGTCACGAGCACCACAGCCAGGGTCTTGAGCATGGGCACTCAGTATAGCTACCACTCCTCGGTTTGGCCCCCGGGGTCCGCCATGCGTGACGGAGATCGCACCCGGCGCCCGGTCTCGCTCGCAGAAGGACACGACGTTCGAGCTCAAAAATGAGATGGTGCCGCCCTAGTCGCCATGCAGGTCACGAAGCACGAGATCGATAGCGAGGTTCTCGGACGAGCCATTCTCGAGTTGAGCGGACCGTACGCCGGTGACTTCCCTCAGCTGGAGGAAGCCTACGTTCGGGAACATCAGCCCGTGTACGTGGTCTACAAGGCGCCGATCGAGGATATCGCCACGATCCAGCAGCTCGAGGATCACGGGTTTCGCTTCGTCGAGACGCAGCTCCGCCTGACGTTCCGGCTGCGCCGCCACTTCGACACGGGCAAGACGCCCTACGTGTTCGAGCGCGTGACCACCGAAGATCAGCTGCGCGGTGTGCTCGAGATCGCGGCGAACACGTTCACCGACGACCGCTTTGTGGTCGATCCGAAGCTTCCCAATGCCGGCCAGGTCTCCGGCGCGCGCTACCAGGCCTACGTGCGCCAGTCCTTCGTACGGGCGAACGAGCGCGTCTACCGCCTCGTCAACCCCACGACCGGCCAGACCGTCGCGTTCAAGACGCACCGGCTCGTCAGCTCCGAGGAGGCCCTGATGCTGCTCGGTGGCGTGCACGCAGACTACAAGGCCGCCGGGCTGGCGGCGATCAACGCGTATCACGAGTTCAACGAGATGATGGCAAACGGCGTCAAGCGCTTCACCACGCACGTGTCCGCACGGAACTACGCGGTGATGAACCTCGAGATCAGCGGATTCCAGTACCGCATCAAGCAGACGTTCTGCGTCCTCCGCAAGCTCTACGCGTGACGCTAGCTGCACGCAGCGTGCGAACCGCACGCTGAACGGATTGCCCGGCGAAACGATATCGAGACGGCTGTCTCGCGTTCGCAGAGGACTTCATCGTATGCACCCAGATACTTTCGCGTCCGTCACGCGAGCCGCTGTCCCGAGCACGGCACTGCCATGACACGCACGGTCGCACTCTTCCACTCGCTCAGGCCTTCGTAAGGAACAGCTCCCAACCGCCGACCCAGCGCCACAGATAGTCCGTGGGACTGTGACGGATCCAACGTTCGACGTGGCCGGGGAACTTGAGGATCTTCGCAGCGAGGGTCCCGAGCGGACGATCCGAGAACAACGACTCGACGATCGACGGCTGCGACACGACCGCGCGTGCCTGGATGCCGTAGCGCTCGATCAGGCGGTTCCAGAACGATGGGCCGAGGTCGTGGACGTGCTGCGGGAAGTGCATCTCGTACCGAGACGACAGCTTGTGGAGCGGCAAACCATAGGGTGTTCGCGCGTAGAAGCCGCCGCCGGAGGCGACCCTGCCGATGAGATCGCGAACCACGGGTGCGAGAAGCGGCACGTGCTCGAGCACCGCGCTCGCGATCACGAGATCGAACTCACCCGGTGCCTGATCGAGGGTACGCACGCATTCCACGGGGATTCCGTTCTCGGTGCGCGAATCGTGGTTCAGCTCGAACGAGCGGTCGACGATCGTGACCGTCGCCGAACGGAGGCGCTTCGCGATGGTCAACGACACACCGCCCCGGCCACCGCCGAAGTCGAGGATGCGAAGACCCGTCCGCGCGGAGTCCAGCTGGATCTGCGACAGGATCCCGTTCGCGATGCGCGGCCAGATCGCGTCGTCGACGTGCGCTGGGCGCCGGTGGCTCGCGTAGTAGCCCGCGTAGAATGCATCGAGATACTCGTCGGACGGCATGCGCGAATAGCTCGTGCCGCGACACGCGGAACACTCGAGCCAATCGACGCGCGGAGATGCGTTAGCGGTCGCGACCACGGAGCGCGGCGCGGTCGAGTCGCATGCTGGGCAACGATCCGGGGTCCACAGATCCGCATCGGTGAGTGGTCTGATCATTTGGGCTCCGAAACCTCGAGGTGGCGTAGCTGGAAGCCGGCGTGGGTTCCGGGCCTGACCGCGATGAACACATGCAGCGCACGGATGTCGCGCGCGCGCGCGGTGCCGCTCTCGAGCTCGAGTTGGTGAGCAGGATATCCGGGAACGAGCGTGAACCGCTCGGGCTCACCGAATCGCCGGGACGACGGGTCGAGCTGCCAGCGCCAGCGCATCGCCCGGTCGGTCTCGGTCTGGGCGTGGACGTAGAAGCCCTCGATGTTCTGCGGATCGATGAGCGTCACCTCGAAGCGCGCAGCGCTCAGACCGTTGACCGTGACGTGGATTCCCGCGTACTCGCTATCCACCCCGCATCGCGCGCCCGGAACGCCGCTCGCGATGCAGCGGATCCCACCATCGGCCGGATCGACGATGATCCCGGTCGCGGGGTGCCGAAACGGCGAAACATGCTGGGCATACGGAGCGGGGAACCCGATCGATCGAAACGCCAGCGCCGTCACGTCGGGCGGCCCCGGGAGCTCTGCATTCGCGAGCGCTTCGTTGCGCGCGAGCAACTTCCACTCGTCGCTGCCCGCCACGAGTGGCGTGGTGACCAACCGGTACAACTCGGAGCGAACCGGGCTTGGCATGCGTTCGGCGCTGTCGACCAGGGAGAGCCGGATCGTCGGGATGCCCAGACGGCGACGGATCCACTCTTCGAACGTCGCGTGCCCGTTCGGCGTGGCGACGAGGTATGCGTTCGGATTATCGACCATCTTGCGCAGGAGCTCGGCGCCGGTCTTGATCCCGAAACGTTCGATGTAGTCGAACCACGGCGCCGTGAACGTGCCCCAGCCTCCTGGCAACGCATCGTAGCCGCGCGGATCCGCGAGCAGCGGATCCATCTCGGTGATCCCGATCGCCACCATCACGATTCCCTTGCGTGCCGCCACGCGGTCCGCGAACTCGCGAAGCGTAGCGTTATAGGGCCACGCATCGCGCTTGGTCCACGCCGCCAGGTTTCGCGCCCACACCAGCATCAGGAGTGAAATCATGATCAGGGCGATGCGACCGCGACGCGGGCTATCCGGTTGCGGTGGGCGACTCGCGATCTCCGCAGCGAGGAACACGAACATGCCGAGCGCGGCGACCGTGTAGAACGAGAGCGAGAGCCGCTGCGGAAACCGCGAGATCGCCGCCATCGCCACCGGCACGGCGGTCAGAAGTGCCAGGTAGACCAAGCTGACCAGGACACCACTCCGGCGACCGACGAGCCCGAGCCATACGAGCAGTAGCCCGCCCACCACTACGGTGAGAAACAGCCAGACGCTCGCGGCCGACTCACCGGCGATCTCGCGCAGCACGTCGAGGCTCTTCGCCACACCGATCGGAGCCGGGACTCCGCCCGTGTCGGCAAGACGCCGCACCTTGTCGAGCGTGAACTCGGTATCGTCGGCCAGCAGCCAGTTCGAGAAGTCGCGGTATTCGGCGATGGTCCAGCCGGCGCGCGCCAGAACCTCGGGTGCGCGGATATCGAGGTTCTCGAAGGCGGCTGCGCCACTGATCTTGCCGCGCAACGCATTAAACTCGACGTCCTCCCTGGGGTGGGACTGCGAGAGTCGACCCTGGATCGCGACAACGAGCACCACCGGAGCCAGAAACGCGAGCACGGCGGCCGGCCTTGGGAGGTGACGTCTTCGCAGGAACCGGATCCCGGTCCAAGCAAGCAACGGCAGGAGCGCAGCCCCCATCGCAGCGATCCCAGAGTCGCGGAGCGCGAATCCGGCGACGAACACCAGGCCGTAGATCGCGGCACGCAAAGGCGACGCCGGAGTCCCCGCGGTCTGGCACGTCAGGAGGTGCGCGACGAACGCGGCCATCGCAGTACCGAGCGCGGAGATCGAGACAGTGGTCCAGGTGACGCCGATCGCAAGGATGATGTGGCTCGTGCAGAGCATCAATGCTCCGAGTTTGGTTGCGATGTGCCCGAACCCGGGCCGCTGTTCGATCAGCTCGAAGCAGGTGTGGACCAGGACCGCGCCGGTCGCGATGATCACCGCGTAGAGGTAGAGCCCGTACCACGGCACGTCGGCGGACATCCGGTACGCCAAGACGAGCGCCCAGTTGAGGACCGGCGACATCCACGGCGTGTGTGCCCCCGCGCGCAGGTAGAGGGCGAACCCGGGATCGTCATTGACGAGATACGCGCGGGGCACGAGCAGGGCGATCAGCACGACCATCGCCGTCGAGACACCGAGTGCGAACACGACGCGCCGGAGTGACTGGCGCCGCGTCATCGAACCGGCTCGCAGATCGGTTCGATCGCCAGCGATGTGACCTCGGGTCGGACTTCCTTCGGCTCGCCCTGTGCATCATCGAGGCTGATGATATTGAGGCCGAGATGCACGTCGCGCGCCGGGACGCGCACCGACGCCGTCGGCGTGCCCCACTGCGGATCTCCACACGACAGTATGGTGACGCCGTTGAAGACAACGTTGATGCGCGCCGGCGTTCCGAGGGTGATCGTGAGCTGCTGATCGCAGACCCTCTCCACGCGCACCATCAGCTCCGCACGGCTGATGCCGCGCACATCGAGCACGTCGAGCCCGTCCTCTACCTCCACCACGGTGCAACCGTTCGCCGCGGGCTTCGCAGTCGTCGCGATCGGATTCCAGCACCGGCCATATCCGGCAATGCTGCCGCTCGGCGTGCTGGTCTCCGTCGGCGTCACGGCATCGCCCCACCCGAGGAGCTGGTGCTTGACCGCCGCAAGGCTGGCGAAATCGATCCGGTGCACAATGGGTAGCGATCGCGCCGCAGTCTCCACGACGGTCGAGCGGTCGATCCGGTAGATGTCGAAGTTGCCGAGGTGGAGGACACGCTTCGCGCCGACAGCCTCCAGTGAGCGCAGGACCTGCGCGTCGTACGTCCTGACGAGCTCGTTGACCTTCGCCCGGACCAGGTAGGGCCAGCCATCGACGGACGCCATCCGACGGCCCATCACCTGCGTCATCGATCGGTCGACGAACCGAGATCCGGGAGTCGTGAAGATGACGGCATGGGCGTAGTCAGTTCCAGTGGACTCGAAGAGCTCCAGCATTCGGAGGTGCGCGCTCGACGTGTCCGGATCGGAGAGCGTCTCCGTCCAACCGTGGCGACCGAAAGCGGCCACGAGTGGGCCGTCCGCGAGCAGGTTCGACAGTACGAAGCCGTTGCGATCATTGTGCGCGAGGTACTCGTTCGCACGGGCGAGGTCGTCGCGAGCGAGGACCTCGCGCGGATGGGAGAGCATCAGCCAGAGCCCCCACACCGGCGCCACAGCGCACCACGCAAAAGCGAGCGCGCGACGCAGCCAGCGACCGTGCTCGAACATCCGTCCGATCAGGAGCGCCGAGCCGATTGTGTACAGCGGCAACAGCAGCTGCGTGCGCAGCGTGGCCGATTCCGGGCGCGGCGCCGGCAAGTAGGCGAACACCAGGGCGGCGACCAGCATCCACGTTGTGCCGTCCTCGATCGCCGCCTTGATCGACGACACCCGCAGCGCCCGCACAATCGCCCACCCAAGCGTGACCCACAGCATCGGCGTCAGCAGCGCCGTATAGCGGCGCAACAGGGTCGCGAACGTTCCCGCGACCTGCTGGTCGAGCGCGGCCTGCCAGTCGCTCGGATGGGCAGCGAACGGGGACCGCAGCACCACGGCGAGCAGGCCGCCGGCGGCGCACGCGGCGAGCACTTGCCAGGTATCGCGCGTGAACGGTTTTCCGCCCTTGACGTAGACGGTGAACAGCACGCCCAACAGCAGAAACGGCCACTCAGTTGATGCGGCGAACAGGCACACGAACGTCCCGCCCAGCGCAGCGAGGTAGTGGCGCCGCTGCCCGCTCTCGAGCACGCGCACCACGCCCCACAGGGCCAGGAACCGCGCGGCATGCATGATCGGCGGCCGATGAAGGCTGTCCGCGAACAACATCCAGACCAGGCTCGTGGCGGTCAATGCGGTCGCGATGATCGCTACCGTGTCGTTCCACATCCTGCGCACGTACTGGTAGAGCAGCCACGCGGCGAGTCCTGAGAACGCGAGTGCGAGCAGTCGAAACATCGTGATCTGGCGCGCACCCACGAGCTTTCCCACAATGCCGTAGATGATCTGGGGGAGCGGCGGATCGCACGTGGGGTGCTCGACGTGGTCGACCGAGACCAGGACGGAGGCGTCGGTCCACGCGTCGCCGACGTTCAGCCGCAGGGGCTCGCCGGCGTGAACGACCAGGAACCCGAACGCGAGCGCGATGCACGCGAGCAGGTAGATCCGGACGAACCTCGGCATCAGAAACCCCTACCTCTATCATCAAATGATGTGCGTGTTACAGTCGCGCGACGTGAGTCGCCGCGAGGATTTGCTCGACAGAATCCGTCCGCAACTCGTCTGTCCGTCGTGCAGGTCTCCTCTCGACGATCGTGGCGACAGTCACACCGAGCTGGTGTGCTCGCGGTGCGGGAAGACGGCAGTCCGCCACGCCGGCGCATACCACTTTCGCGCGCTCACCCCGGAGGCACAAAAGCAGGACTGGCTCAACGCGCTGAAGGCGACCGTGAAGCACCGTCTAGGCCGGTTCTACCCGCTCGCGATCTCCGCGCTCAGCCCGGTGTACGGCGACAAGGGCGCGAAGCAGTTCGCCGCGACGTTCGGCGAGAATGACCTCGTCTGTGACCTCGGATCCGGAACCAGCCACTACAACGAGCCCGTGGTGTGCGTGGATGGCTTCGCCTATGACACGGTGAATGTGGTCTGCGACCTGGCCGAGCTGCCGTTCGCCGACGACTCGATCGACGGTGTGATCAGCCAGGCAGTCCTCGAGCACGTGCCGGATCCTGCCGTCCACGTCGCCGAGATGTTCCGCGTGCTGCGCCCCGGCGGACGCGTACTGTGCTTCGTCCCGTTCATGCAGCCGTTTCATGCGTCGCCGCACGACTACACGCGGTTCACGGTCCCCGGCCTCCGCCATCTGTTCGAGAAGTTCACAGTCGAGGCCACACGCGTCGCGGGCGGGCCGACCTCTGCCCTTCTATGGACGTTGCAGGAGTGGCTCGCGATGGTCGGCTCGCTGGGCAACGAGCGGGCCTATCGCATGCTCGTGCCGCTGATGTGGACGCTGTCCCCGCTCAAGTACATCGACGCGATCCTGATCCGGCATCCCGCCGCGCACGTGATCGCCTCCGGGTTCTTCATCGAGGCGACGAAGCCGGCTGTAACAACTTAGCGTCGCGCTTCAGCAGCAAGTACGGGATCGCACCGAACAGGCACGGTACGACCTGGCCGATCAAGTACACGTTGAGCACATTCGCGCCGCCGGTGAGCCCGACCATCACGAACAGGCGCTCGAACGCGACGTGCCCGACTCCGAATCCAGCGTACGAGATCGGGAGTAACACACTCAACATACCGAGTGGGTAGACAGTGGCCATCTGCGCGATTGACACGTGCTGATCGAGCACCGTGCTCGCCACCACGGAGAACCAGGCGATGCTGCAGACATGGATGCCGACCGAGAGCGCCAGGCAGATGGCCAGCGCGCCCGGTCGCTCCGAAACGAGTCGCGCCGCCGCGACGAGCCGCCCGAGGACCTTCATGCCTTCGAAGCGCTGTCCGAACCGGCGAACGAGCACCAGCCCGAGGACGGGGAGGATCACCGTGACGAGCGCGAGGATCGCGATCGCGGTCGTCGGCACGCCGAGCAGCGAGTCTCCCTGGACCGCGCGCGCACCGAGGTTGAGCACGACGGCAACCACCACCAGGCCCGCCACCGCGAGCAGGCGATCGAGCAGCGCGACCAGCACCACCCGCGGTCGTTGTTCGGGCGAGAGATCACGACCGACGTAGACCGCCTTGACGACCTCGCCCCCGATGTTACCAGGCGCGACGACGTTGAAGAACGCACCGGCGAACGTGAGCTGGACCGCACGCCCGAACGCGAGTGGGATCCCCGAGACCTGGAGCAGCAGCCGCCAGCGGACCGCGGCCACCAGGAACGTGCCCACGAACAACGCGAGGTTCGCTACGAGCAGCGCGGGGTGGTCGAAGAAGATCGACAGCGCGCCGAAATCGAGCGAGCCAGAGCGGACCAACCACACCAGGAGCAGCACGGCAATGGTCACCCGCACGAGCAGGCTGACGTGCCGTCGGTTCATCGCGTGCGCGCCGCGCCGTAGTTCGCGGACTGGAACCGCGCGTGCTCCTCGCTCGCCACGGCCTCGCGCCACGCCTTGTTCGCGAGGTACCAGCGCACCGTCTCGGCGAGCTGGACGGCGAGGGTCTTCGACGCGCTCCAGCCGAGCGCGCGGTTCGCCTTCGCACAGTCGATCGCGTACCGAAAATCGTGGCCCTTGCGGTCGGGGACGAACTTCATCAGCGCACGCGAGGTGCCCTGCGCGCGCTTCATCTCGGCATCGACGATGTCTGCGACGATCTCGACGAGCTTCAGATTCGAGGTCTCCTCGCCGCTGCCGAAGTTGTAGCTCTCGCCGATCTCGCCGCGTGTCATCGCGGACCACAGCCCCGCGCAGTGGTCATCGACGTGCAGCCATTCGCGGACCTGCTTGCCCTCGCCGTAGACCGGCAGCGGCTTGCCTTCGACCGCGTTCGAGATCATCAGCGGCAGCAGCTTCTCGGGCAGCTGGTACGGACCGTAGTTGTTGCAGCAGTTCGTGATCACGACCGGGAAGCCATGGGTCTTGTAGTACGACCGGGCCAGCAGATCCGAGGCGGCCTTCGACGCGGCATACGGCGAGTTCGGCGCGTATGCGGTTTGCTCGGTGAAGAATCCGGTCTCGCCGAGTGCGCCATAGACCTCGTCGGTCGAGACGTGGACGAACCGTGTCGCAGCGAAGCGATCCGTCCAGGCGCGACGGGCCGCCTCGAGCAGCGTGAACGTGCCGGTCACGTTCGTGCGGATGAACACGTCCGCGTTCTCGATGCTGCGATCGACATGCGACTCGGCGGCGAGGTGAAGGATCGCATCGATGCCGTGTTCGGCGAGCACGCTCTCCACCAGCGCGCGGTCGCAGATGTCGCCGTGGACGAACGTGAACCGCGCGTCCCCGCAGATGTCCTCGAGGTTCGCGAGGTGGCCCGCATACGTCAGCGCGTCCAGGACGACCAACCTCTCCAGATTGGCTCCCTCGCCGCCCGGGGCCAACATGTGGCGCGTCAGGTTGCTGCCGATGAAGCCAGCGCCTCCGGTGACGAGCAGTCTTCGCGGCTGGAACATCGCCGGCATCTATACCAGCTGCGCCTCGCGCTTCGCGAGCGCGATGTCGCTATCGACCATCATCGCCACGAGCGCCTCGAAGCTCACCTTGGGTTCCCACCCGAAATCGCGCTTGGCCTTCGACGCGTCTCCGAGGAGGACGTCGACCTCGGCCGGGCGAATCTGCCGCGGGTCGAGCTCCACGTAGTCCTCCCACGTCAACTTCGCGCGCCCGAACGCGAGGGTGAGGAGGTCCTTCACGCTGTGCGTCTGGCCGGTGGCGACGACGTAGTCGTCGGGCGTCTCGAGCTGGAGCATCTGCCACATCGCGAGCACGTAGTCGCCGGCGAAGCCCCAGTCGCGCTTTGCATCGAGGTTGCCGAGCGAAAGCTTGTTCTCGAGCCCGGCGACGATGCGGCCGACGGCGCGCGTGATCTTGCGCGTCACGAAGTTCTCTCCGCGCCGTGGGCTCTCGTGGTTGAACAGGATGCCGTTGCACGCGTACATCCCATAGGCCTCGCGGTAGTTCTGGGTCAGGTAGAAGCCGTACGCCTTCGCGACGGCATACGGGCTGCGCGGATGGAACGCCGTGGTCTCGCGCTGCGGCGTCTCCACGACCTTGCCGTACAGCTCCGACGACGACGCCTGGTAGAACTTCGTCTGCAGGCCGGAGATCCGGATCGCCTCGAGCAGCCGACCCACGCCCGCGCCGGTGACGTCGCACGTGTACTCGGGCAGCTCGAAGCTGACCCGCACGTGGCTCTGCGCCGCGAGGTTGTAGACCTCGTCGGGCTTGACGTTGCGGACCACCGTGTGCAGCGACGTGGAG
>JAYVLW010000782.1:0-4635 GCA_043759315.1 Myxococcales bacterium | reverse complement strand
GTCACGCCCTGCGCGACCAGCTTCCAGGTCTCGCCCTGCCCGCGCGGCTTGATGTCGACCTCGAGGCCCTGCTTCTTGAAGGCGCCGCCTTCGCGGGCGGCATAGAAGCCGCCGAACTCCGGCTCGGGGACCCAGTCGAGCGTCAGCGACAGCGCCTTCGCGTCGCCCGCGCTCCCTCCGCCGGGGGCCTCCTTGTCCTTCTTGCATCCCACGCCGATCGCGACCTGGAGCGCGAGCAGCAGGCCGAGTCCGCACCGAGTCCACGCTTGCTTCGTCATTCAACCCTCAGTCCCGCGCCGGGGCATACCAGTTCGCCAGAACCATCCGCCCGACGAGATTCACTGCCCCGAGCATCGCAAGACCGAGCGCCGATGCAAGCAGCACGGCCGCGAACACGCGATCACTGTGGCCATTGTGGCTGGCGCTGACGATGACCACGCCGAGGCCCTGCTCCTCGCCCAGCTCACCCACGAGGAACTCCGCGACCACCGTGCCGATGACCGTCAACCCAGCCGCGACGCGCAGGCCCGTGAACACGCTCGGCAGCGAGGACGGGAACCTCAGCTTGAACATCGTCGCCGTCCCGCCGGCGCCATACAGGCGGAACAGATCGATCAGCGCCCGATCGGTCGCCACGAGCCCGGCGAGCGTGTTTGCGATGACCGGAAACACCGAGACGATGAACGCGCAGGCAGCCACCGCCTTCAGCCCGGGCGCGAACCAGATCGAGAGCATCGGGGCGATCGCGATGATGGGGACCGTCTGGAAGAACACGGTGTAGGGAGAGAACGCCCGGCGTACCCAGACCGACGACGCGAGCACGATCGCGATCGCCATGCCGAACACGGCGCTCAACAGGAAACCGATGAGCGCTGCCTTCGTGGTGCTCCACAGCGCCGCGACGAGATATTCGCGCTCCTCGGCCAGCGTGCTGACGACCTGCGAGGGGCGCGGCACCAGGTAGATCGGCGTGTTCGCCCAGCGCACGTAGAGCTCGAGCAGGAGCATCCCGGCGATCAAGACCACGACCGGTGGCCAGATCGACGAGGCGAGCCGGCGGAGCGAGGCAGACTTCATCACGCTTCCCCGCGCTCCAGGGCGTCGTACACGTGCCGCGTCTCGCGCGCGAAGTCCGCGGTCGCGCGCAGCTCACCGGTGCGCTGCGTGGATAGCTTCACCTGGCGATCGGAGACGATCCGTCCCGGCCGCTTGCTCAGCACCACGGTGCGCTCGGACAGGAACACCGCCTCGTTCGTCGAGTGCGTCACGAAGATCACGGTCATCCGCCTCGCCTGCCACAGCTCGCGCAGCTGCTCGTCCAGCCGCTGGCGCGTGATCTCGTCGAGAGCGGCGAACGGCTCGTCCAGCAGCAGCAACGTCGGCGAGGTCACCATGGCGCGCGCGAGCGACACGCGCATCCGCATGCCACCGGAGAGCTGCGCCGGATACCGTTCGAGCGCATCGCCCAACCCGACCTTGACGAGCGCCTCGGTCGCGACCTCTCGGCGCCGAGCCCGCTCGATGCCCTGGAGCTCGAGCGGCAGCGCCGCGTTGCTCACGACCGTTCGCCACGGGAGCAGGTGCGCATCCTGAAACACGTACGCGATGTCGAACCGTCCCGCGTCGGGTCGCTGCACCGTCACGGTGCCCTCGGTCGGGCGATCGAGCCCCGCGATGATCCGGAGCAGCGTCGATTTGCCACAGCCCGAGGGACCGAGGATCGCCAGGAACTCGCCCGCGACGACGTCGAGATCCATCGCCTCCACGGCGACCACACCGCCTGGAAACACCTGCCGCACGCCACGCAACGTCACGCTGCTGCCCGGCGCGGAAGGTGACAGCTCGCTCATGCGAACCACATTGTGGCGGGGACTTGGAACCGCGGACAGTGGCGGCGACCAGGATCTCGTCGCCGACGGGCCGTCTATGCTTCGCGCGCGAGCGCCGCGAGCTGGAGCTCGAGGCCGAACGTGAACATCTCGTCGAGGTAGCGCGGCTCGAGCCAGGTGGACACGGCGGCCGTCCGCGGGAACCGGCGGCGCAGCGCGCTGGTGCCCGATGGCTGCGGAGGCGTGGCCAGCTCGTTGAGCGCGAAGCCATTGCAGTACGAGCTGACGACTCGATAGAACCGCGCGGCGACGCGATCGTCGATGTTCAGCCGATGGGCAAGCTCGAACAGCTTCTCGAGGAAGCCATAGGCGCCGTCGCTGGAGAACCGGCGGGTCGCGAGGAGCGGGAAGGCCTTCGGGTGCTCGTGCGCGAGCCGGCGATACGCGTGGGCGACCTCGCGGAGCGCGGCGATACAGTCGCCGTCCGTGCTCGTGGTGACGACGCGCGCGACGCTCTCCATGAGCTTGTCGACCACCGCGTCGAGGAGCGCGTCCTTGCTGGGGTAGTACCAGTAGATCGCCATCGCCTCGCAGCCGAGGAGGCGTCCGAGCTTGCGGGTGCTGAACGCCGCGAGGCCGTCATCGTCGATCAGGCGGAGCGCGGCCGTCCGGATCGTGTCGCGCGACAGCCCCGTTGGCTCGGCCTTGCGCTTCGCGGTAGGGCGCTCGAGTATTCGCGGCGCGACCCTCGTCCGCGGCTTCACCGTCATCGCGCCGACTTGCCGAGCTGGTACGTCGCGCGGTGCTCCTCGCGGATGTCGCCGGTCGACGGATCGAGCAACCACGCCATGCACAGCTTCGGCGGGACCTTGATGATCGTCGGTGTCTCGTACGTGCCGAACACGAGATCCCAGATCGGCGTGGTGACACCGTGGTTGGTGCGGCCGTCGGCGAAGTGATGGTGGAAGTGATGACGGCGCACGAACCGGCCATACGGGCCGATGCCGGCGTGCGTGTGCTCGCGACGGTGCAGCCACTCGTAGATCCCGTAGAAGCAGATCAGCCCCGCCACGTACGCGACACCGGCGGCCGTGCCGACGAGCGCGGCCGCCGGGACGCCGACGACCACAGTGATCACGGCCGCGGCGATCATCTTCTTCCACGTCGGCGCGAAGTAGTTGCCCTCGACGTGATGGCGAATGTGCTCGACGCCGAACGGGGTCCGGCGAAACCGCCGGTCATGACCCATCCAGCGATGGATCAGGTACTCGAGCAGCGTCCAGGTCAGGACGCCGCTCGCGGCCGCTGCGATCACGCCGAACATGGAACTGACTTTACACTGTAAAGTACTCCGTATGCAAGCACCTTCGGTTCGGCGTGAAGCGTGCATGTATTCCTGGCGATGCGTCATCACGTGTACTTCTCGCCGGGCATGTTCGGCTTCGGAAAGCTCGGTTCGTACACGTACTTCGCCCACGTCGAGCGCGAGCTGAGCGCACGCTTTGCAGCGGCCGGGCACGAGCTGGTCGCGCACGTGATCGAGGACCTGCCCACGGCGTCGATCCGGCGCCGCTCGACCCGGCTCGCCGAGGTGGTCCAGCGCACGGCGACCGCGACCGACTCGATCCATCTCCTCGGGCATTCGACGGGCGGGCTCGATGCGCGGCTCGTGGCGTCCCCGGCGACGACGTCGATCCCACCCGAAGCGCTCGGCTGGCTGCCGCGGCTGCGGACGATCACCACGATGAACACGCCCCACTACGGCACGCCGCTCGCCAGCTTCTTCGCGACCTCCAACGGGCAGCGCGTCCTCGCGGCCCTCTCGATGTTGACCGTCGCTGGCCTCACCCTCGGAGCAACTCCGCTGCGGGCGACCAGCGTGATCCTCGGGTTCCTGCAGCGGGGCGATCTCGCGATCCCGTTCAAGCTGCTCATGCTCGATCGCGCGGTGGAGTCCGTCGTCGCCATGGTCGATGACGCCGGCAGCCCCGAGGTGCGGTCGTTCCTCGCCGCGATCGAGGAAGATCAGGGCTCGATGCTCCAGCTCAGCCCCGAGTCGATGGACCTCGTCGTCGCGGGCTTCGAGGACCGGCCCGGCGTCAGGTATCAATCGACGGCGTCGATGTCTCCGACTCCAACGCCCCGGCGCTGGATGCAGACGCTCGGACACCCGCTGCGGGCGCTGTCCCTGTCGATGTTCTACGCACTGCACCGCCTGACGGCGAACACCGATGAACGTTACCCCTGCCACGCGCACCACGGGACGCCCGCGGGCTTGCAGGCAGCCTACGAAGCGCAGGTCACGCAGACCCTTGGTCGTACGCCGTCGCTCGCCGACAACGACGGGGTGGTGCCGTTCCGCTCGCAGCTGTGGGGGACCCTGGTGTGGTCGGGCCTCGGCGACCATCTCGATGTCCTCGGTCACTACCGCGACGAGCACGACGATGGCCCGCGCGAGACGCGCCACCACGACTGGCTGACGAGCGGTTCGGAGTTCTCGGATGGCCAGTTCACGGCGCTGATGGATGCGGTCGCGACCGGCATGCTGTCGTGACCTGGACACGCGCTTGCAACGCTGTTGCCCATGCGTCGCACGACATCTGCATGGCTGTGTGCCCTTCTCCTCGCCGGCGCGAGCTGCGGGAAGAAGGACAACTCGTCGGATACCGACCAGGCAACCGAGGAATTGCAGAAGGCGCAGGGCGCGGCCGCCGAGCGGCGTCAGGGCGTCGTCGCGAACGAGGCCGAGATCGAACGAGAGAAGCGCGGGGTCGCGAGCGCGCAGCAAGCGCTGGCCGACAAGCAG
>JAYVLW010000781.1:0-6639 GCA_043759315.1 Myxococcales bacterium | reverse complement strand
CTTCGCCTCGATCTCCGTTGCCGAGCAGCTCGACGAGCTGCGCGACGAGCTCGGCGATCACCGGTTCGACGAGCTGTTCGGCTCGGCGACAGGTTCGGTGGACAAGGCGATTCCGGCGGGGCAGCGGCTCCACATCACGTCGGGCATGTACACCACGCCGTTCATCGACCAGATGAAGGCGATCGCGCGCAACTACGACGACAAGATCAACAAGCCCGAGGCCGCGACACCGAAGACCGTCACCGAGCCGACCGAGGAGAAGCAGCCACGCCCCGGTAAGGACGCGCACGCGAAGCACGACACGCAGCAGGATCAGGACCACGACGTGAAGCGCGACCTCGGTTTCGCGCGCGAAGACCTCCAGCGCGCGTAGCTGCGTGCCATAGTCGCGGCTGATGGCCGAAGCCGAGCCGTACATCGACGTCGCGAGTCATCTCCGCGACGAGCTTCGGCGCGCCTGGCTGCGGGTCGAGTACCAGATCCGGCTTGGCTGGTCGCGGGGGCCACAGGCGCCGCAGCTGCCGAGCGACGACGTGGTCGCGCCCTCGGATATCGGGCGTCTGTTCGCCGCCGCGCGCGGCGAGGTCTCGGGGGGTGACGACGCCGGCGCGGCGATCGTGCTCGAGCGCTACCTGGACGCGCATCGCGAGACCGAGGCGCGGATCGCCGCCACCTTGCGTGCGCGGACGCGATCGCAGCTCGTCGAAGTGATGCGGTTGTTCGAGCTGACGCCGCGCCAGTGGGCGACGCTGATGTACGCGGTGCTGCCCGAAGCAGATCCGAACCTCGTGCAGGCGTATCGGTATCTCGCGCGGGATGCGAATTGCCGTGGCCTCGACGGGCGGCTCCTCTCGCAGCTCGTCTACGACACGCCGGAGTCGCGCTCGCTCATGGCGCGCGATCTGTCGCCCGGTTCGCCGCTCGTGCTGTACCAGCTGCTCGAGCTGTCGCCCGCGGAGTCGCTGATGTACCGGCGGATCCGCGGTGCCACGCGCCTCATCTACCTGCTCGATGGCACGCGCCTCTCGCTCGATCCGGAGCTCTCGGAGCTCGCGGAGCTCCGCAGCGGGCCAGCGTCCGGGTCGTTCCCGGAGGTCACCGTCGAGCGCGCGACCTCGGCGATGGCCTCGAACGAGGTGGTGCTCTGCGTCCAGGGCCAGCGCGGTCTCGGCAAGAAGCTGCTGCTCCAGCAAGCCTGCGCGCACTGGAACAAGCGCATGCTCGTGATCGATGGCAAGCGGCTCGCGCAGGTGCCGCACGCTTCGCAGCTCGGGTTGATCCGCGCGTTGATCCGCGAGCTCCGCTTGCTCGATGCGATTCCGGTGTTCCCCGACCTCGACGACGCCGTCACCCTCGAGGCCGACAAGGACGAGCTGCCCGCCTTCTTCAGCACGCTCGTCGACGAGTGGGGCGGTCCGGTCGCGATCACGATCAACCGCGAGCGCATGCCGCGGATCCACCAGCGCCCGATCGTGCACCTCGTCCTCGAGGTTCCAGGGCTGCACGTGCGGACCGCGATGTGGCAGCAGGTGGTTCCGTCGCTGACACCGACGGAGGCAGAGAGCCTGTCCGGACGGTTCGCGATTCCCGGCGGCATCATCGTCGCGGCCGCGCAGGCAGCGACCGCCGGGCGCATGCCGGATGCGGGCGAGCCGCGCGGCGAGGACCTCGCGCATGCGGTGGCAGGTCAGCTTCACCAGCGAATCTCGCGACTCGGCAAGAAGCTACCCACGCCGTTCGATCTCGACGACCTGATCGTCGACGAGGATACGCGCAACGCGCTGATCGAGATCGCCGCCGCGGCGAGTCAGCGCCGGAAGATCCACGACCACTTCAAGCTGCGCGGCGCTCAAGGCATCAGCGTGCTGTTCTCGGGGCACCCGGGCGTGGGCAAGACGATGTCCGGCACCGTGCTCGCGAAGCGGCTCGGCCTCGAGATCTACGAGATCGACCTCTCCCAGGTGGTCTCGAAGTGGCTCGGCGAGACCGAGAAGAACCTGAGCGACGTGTTCGATGCTGCCGAGCCCGGTCACGTGGTCCTGCTGTTCAACGAGGCCGACTCGCTGTTCGGCAAGCGCACGAGCGAGGTCAAGAGCAGCAACGATCGTTACGCGAACCTCGAGACCAACTACCTGCTGCAGCGGCTCGAGCGGTTCGGCGGACTCGCGATCCTGACCACGAACCTGACCTCGGCGATCGATCAGGCGTTCAAGCGGCGGTTCAGCTACGACGTGTTCTTCAGCTTCCCGAGCCCGGAGATGCGCGCCGAGCTGTGGCGGCGCACCCTCCCCGAGCGCGCTCGGTCGGCGGAGATCGACTACGACCAGCTGTCGGATGCCTACGAGCTCTCCGGCGGCTTCATCAAGGTCGCGTGCGAGCGCGCGGCGTACGTGGCCGGTGCGAACAACGTCGAGATCGACAATGCATTGCTGCGCATGACGATCGAGCGCATGTACCGCGAGCGGGGTAAGGTCAGCACCGCCGGCAGGCTGGAGTGAGGCTGGAATGAGCGATCTCGACGAGAACAAGCGCGGCCTCCTGACCGCGAAGCAGACCGAGTACCTGCTCGGGCTCCATCCGATGTCGGGCGGGGTCCTGATGCTGCTGCCGATCTTCGCGTTTCTCCTGCTCGGGCTCGGCCTGTTCACGCGTCTCGAGGTCGACCCGCCCGCGCGCCTCGCGGTGTTCGGCGCACTCGCGGTCGTGATCCCCGGGCTCATCATCTTCGGCATCCGGCGCTCGGTCGGCCGGATCCGCGCCGAGATCACCGATGGCCGACTCGAGCGTTTCACCGGTCCGATCCAGCACGTGCAGCCATCGAGCCTCGGCAGTCGCTGGGGCTTCCTTGTCGTCGCAGGCCGTCACCTCTCGGTGGCGAACGCGATGTTCGATACGAAGCGCAAGGAGGTGGTCGGCAGGGAGGTCACGGTCTATGCGCTGCCCAAGTCCCGCATCGCTATCGCGTTCGATCCTCCGCTGTGAACACCACGATCCGCTGATCGGGCAGGAACTCGAGTGACTCGACGAACCTGAAGCCGAGCCCGCCGAGCTCCTTCTGGATGCGTGGCAAGGTCATCTTGTGCTCTGGCTTGATCGGCACCGCGGGATCCTCGCCGCGGTACTCGACGAGGACGAGCCGACCCTTCGGCCGCAGCGCGTCGCGGATGCCTGCCATCACGCCTGGCGGGTCCGAGAGCTCGTGATAGACGTCGACGAGCAGGACGAGATCGCAGCACGCGGCCGGGAGCTCCGCCGAGTGCTCGGTGCCGCGAATGATCCGAACGTTCGCGATCCGCTCGCGTGCGAGCGTGGCATCGAGGAGCCGCAGCATCTCGGGCTGGAGATCGGTGGCATAGACCACGCCCGAGGGCCCGACCGCGCGGGCGAGCCGTACCGTGAAGTAGCCGGTGCCGGCGCCCACATCGGCCGCGCTCGTCCCGGGCGCGAGCTTCAACGCGGCGACCACCTTGTCGGGCTGCTCGCGCTCGGCGCGCTCCGCGCGATCGAGCCAGTCGGCCCCGAGGTAGCTACACGTCTGGGCGATCTCACGGCCCTGGTAGAGCCCGCTCCCCTCGCCGGCGGGGCGGGGCGCGCTCGAGGTGCCGCAGGCCGCGAGCGCGAGCACGAGCGCGAGGAAGTTCACATGCGCAGCGTAGCGTGAGATCCTCGGGACGAGATGCGGAAGGTGAAAGTGGCCATGGCGATCGTGCTCGCATGCACCACGCCCGCGTGCACGCTGATCACGATCGGCGCCGTGAGCACCACGGTGCGGCTTCACAACCTCCGCGTCGATGACAAGGAGGAGTGGAACTACGGGACCCCGCTCCTCGTCGGTGCACTGTGCGGGTTGCTGGTGGACATCGTGTTCTTCCAGTTCGCGAACCGGATGTGGTCAAAACCGCTCACCTGATGCTGACCGGAGCTCGCATCGACTGGACCACGCCGCACGGCGAGCTGATGGCGTTCGAGCCGCGGCTCGACGAGGTGGCCGTCCACGCGCGGGTGCTCGCGGCCGCGTACAACGATCCGCACAACGCGCCGCTGCTCGGGCACACGCAGGAGCTCTCCGAGAGCGACGTCCTCGATCACTATGCTTCGCTGCTCGGGCAGAAGGCGCATCCGTTCCTCCTGTTCGCAGACGGCAGTCTCGCCGGCGATGGCGACATCCGCGGCATCGCCGACAGTGCCGGCGAGTTCGCGTTCTTGATCGCGGCACCCTCCGCGCAGGGCAAGGGGCTCGGCACCCGGTTCGCGACGATGCTCCACGCCTTCGCGTTCACCCACCTGCCGCTCGAGCGGCTCTATGCCTCGATCGTCCCCGCGAACACGGCATCGCGGCGGGTGTTCGACAAGCTCGGCTACATCGTCGATGACTCGGCCGCCGCGCGCGCTCATGCCGACGACGGCGACGTCGCGATGGTGATCGACAAGGCGACGTTCGAGCGACAGCACGCGGCTGCGATGGCGCTGATCCGCATCGCGGTGCGATAGTCCGCGCATGGCCACAGCGTCACAGGTGCTCACCGGACTGGTCGCGGTTCTGCACCTGTACTTCCTCGTCCTCGAGATGTTCCTGTGGGCCACGCCGTTCGGCGCCAAGACCTTCAATCGACCGCTCGCCGAGATGGAGGCGCAGAAGGTCCTCGCCGGCAATCAGGGCCTGTACAACGGCTTCCTCGCCGCCGGCCTGGTGTGGACGTACTTCGGCGATCCCGCGCTGATGTTCCAGGTCCGCGTGTTCTTCCTCGTGTGCGTGGTGATCGCCGGAGCCTACGGCGCAGCCACCGCGTCGAAGACGATCCTGTTCGCACAGTTCATCCCCGGCGCTCTCGCGCTCGCGGTCACGCTGGCGGCGCGCTACGCGTAGGCTCTTCGGGATCGTGGATCACGATCCGCACGCCGTTCGCGTTGGGCTCGATCGGGTGACCACGACGGCGCGCCAGCTCGCCGGTCACCGCGGCGCCGAAGAAGAACACCTGCGCCGAGTAGTGGACCCAGAGAAGTAACAGCACGATCGAGCCGCCCGGGCCGTAGGCAACGCCGAGCGCCTTGTGACCGAGATAGAGGCCGATCAACGTCGCGCCGATCGAGAACAACACGGAGGTGACGAGCGCGCCACGCCACGCATCCCGCCACGCGAGCTTCGCGTCTGGTAGCAGCTTGAACAGCGCGGAGAACATCAGCGTCGTGGTGACGAGAGAGATGAACATCTCGCCGCCGCGGAGGAGCACCTGGCCCAGCGTGTCGTCGAAGATGTGCGTGGATGCCGCGAGGATCGTCTTCACGATCACCACGCAGACGATCAGCACGCCGACAAACACGACGAGGAGCAGCGAGAGCCCGCGCCGGCGCAGCTGCAGCGAGCCCTTTCGCTTGAGCCCGCGCCCGGATCTCGGCGAGATCTCCCACATCTGGTCGAGCGCGCGCTTCATCTGGCTGAACAGGCGCGTCGACGCATAGACCAGCACGATGAGCCCGAGCGCGTGCGCGATCCCGCTGCGCTCGGCGCCGGCCGCGCGGTCGAGCAGTGCGAAGATCGTCTTCGCGCCGTCCTCGCCGATCCAGCGCGAGAGGTCCTGCATCACGCTCGCACGACCGAGATCGGTCCCGATCACGAGACTGGCCACGCCCAGTGCGATGTACAGCAGCGGCGCGACCGACAGCAGGGCGGAGAACGCGACCGCGCTGGCGAGCGTGCGGCCACCATGGCGCGAGTAAGAACGCCCCGCGTCGGCGATGAGGCTACGAGCCGCCCGGAGCACTCACGTGATCATACGCGGATCCAGATCCGCGATTGCCAGGTCGTGCCACCTGGTGGAGGTCCGTCGCTGAACCACCAGTCCAGCTGGTAACCCCGCGGTACACCGCCGGGCAGGAGGCGGCACACGCCTCGCATCTTCTGGCAGCATGTTGCTCGCGCTCCTCGCCCTGATTCCGGTGCTGGTGCTCCTGTATCTGCTGTTCTACGGCGGCTTCTCGGGGCCGATCGACTGGCTGATGCGCACGCAACGACACCTGCGCCGCGATCGGAACGTCGTCGCGCTGACGTTCGACGACGGCCCGGATCCGGTACGCACGCCGGCGCTGCTCGACGTACTCGCAGAGGCGAACGCTCCCGCGACGTTCTTCTTGCTCGGGGATGCGGTCGAGATGCACCCCGACGTGGTCACGCGCATGGCGGCCGAAGGCCACGAGCTCGGCAATCACACGTACTGCCATCGCTACCTCCCGCTGGCGCGCTCGCGCAGCGTCGAGCGCGAGCTCGCGAGGACCGACCGCGCGATCGCAGACGCGACGGGTCAGGTCCCGAAGGTCGCGCGCCCCCCGTGGGGCGGCCGCTCGCCGTGGACGGTGCGTGCCTTCGCGCGGCTCGCGAAGCGGCTGGTGCTGTGGGACGTCAACAGCTACGACTGGAAGGGCAAGCCGGCCGCGCAGGTCGTGGAGCGCGTCCTCGAGCGCACGCGGCCCGGCAGCATCATCCTGATGCACGAAGCGCGTGACGGTGGCGAGGAGACGATCGAGGCGGTGCGGCAGCTGATCCCGGCGCTGCGCGCGCGCGGCTACGAGCTCGTCACCGTGAGCGGCGCGATCTAGCGGTTTGGATCGAGCGGCGCCGGGTCGGTCGCATCGGGGCGGCCG
>JAYVLW010000780.1:0-3940 GCA_043759315.1 Myxococcales bacterium | reverse complement strand
GCGCGGAAGCCGCCCGAGCGCACGTTCATCTCGGAGGGGAGAAGGAACAGCGCCATGATCCGCGCGATCAGCGGGATGTGCAGGTAGGCCTGCACCTCGACGCGGTCGCCCTCGTGGGTGAACTGCGCGCGCATCGGCGCGGTGAACAGGCCGCTGCCCTTCTGGAACAGCTTCGTGTTCCCCGTCTGCGGCTCGCGCGGATTGAACCCGTGGCTCTTCGCCCACGTCGCGATCGTCGGCCACGGATCACCGGTGACGGAGTAGCTCACGACGCTGCGGCGGCCGGGGTCGACGGGGACGAGGGCTTGCGACATGCGCGGACTCTACACGGCCGCAGGTTGGTCAGCGCACCGCGCGACCACGATGCGCCCTCCCCCCGGATTCGGTCGCTCGTGCTCGTGACCTACGGCGCGATGTCCCAGACCTTGATCTGGTAGTCGCTCGCCGCACTCGCGAGCCGCGGGCCGTTCCAGGTCAACGCGTCGACGCGGCCGAGGTGAGCCGCGAGCTCGCCCACCGGCTTCGCGCTCCCGGCCTTCCAGATCCTGATCGTTCCATTCCAGTCGCCGCTCGCGAGTTGTCCGTCGCGCGCGAACGCGAGCGCGGAGATCCGCGTGGCGTGATCGCCCGCCGCCGAGAGCACACCGCCCTTGCGCGTCCAGATCTGGATCTTGCCGTCGACGCTGATCGCGAGCCGACTCGCGTCGGGCGTGAACGCGACCGCGTCGACCTCGCCGACCTCGAGGCTGGCCACCACCCGGCCCGACGCGACCTCGACGATCCGCACCGGACCGCCGCCGATATCCGGCACGATGGCGACGAGGTCGGCGGCGGCCGCGAGCTTCGCATCGCCGAGCTTCGGGGGAGCGCCGGTGACGACGCGGATCTTGCCTGTCGCGACGTCGAGCACGCCCAGCGTTCCGCGTTGCACGACCGCGAGCCGCCTCGCGTCGAGCGCAACGGCATCACTGACCAACTCGATCGCCGGCAGCGGCTTCTGCCCCTTCCGCTTCCAGCGCTGCAGGTGCTGGTAGTCATCGCGCGCCCACAGGATGTCGGCGGTGAGTCCCACACGCAGGTACGGCCGTCGCTCCGGGTTGGCCAGAACGCGCTCGAACGTGCCGTCGCTCCTGTGCACGCGCACCGTGTCGTCGCTCGACCCGGAGACGAGCCAGGTGTCGTCCAACGCGAGCGTCCAGATCAGACCATCGTGGCCGCTGATCGGCGGGCGCGTGAACGACGTCGCCCCGAGGGCGACGGGAACGATCCGGTTGTCGTCGGTGCCGACCAGCCAGCGGTCTCCGGAGATCGCGATCGCGAGCAACGAGCGCGACATCCGCACCGGGATCAGCTCGAGGGGCGCGAGCGTCTTGCCTGTCTTGCGCGAGAGCTGCACGAGGTTCGCGTCGTACGTGCCGACGCCGATCCACGCCTGGTTTCCGCCCACCGACCGGATCTCTCCGAGCTTCTCGGGATCGACGTGGATCACCGGCGCCGTCACCTTCGGTCCCGTCAGCAAGCGCACGTCACCGCGCTTGTCGGCGACCGCGATCGCATCACCGACATCTGCGACCGCGACCACCTCCGCCGGCATGGTCAGGCGCCTCGATTGCTTCGCCGTGCTCCACACGACCTCGTTCCCGTAGTAGGTCACGACGAGGTCTGGGCGCACGACGGCGCGAAACCCTGCGCTCTCGGTGCCTTTCCACAGCGCCTTCGCGCCCACGGCGGTCAGCTCGTACAGGGTCGCGCCGGCATCGACGACATAGGCCCGACCGCCGACGATCGTGCCGCCGAGTGCATCCTTGATGGCAGCGCTCGCGACCAGCGCGCTGCCCTTGTAGAGGCTCGCGCCGTCCAGGTTCCCGCTCAGCGAAAGAGCGCTCTCGCACGCGACGAACGTCTGTTCCTTCGCGAGCGGACCGAGCGTCCCCGCAAGCTCGCCACCCGGGAGCTTCCATTGATACGTGCGTGGTCCCCACATTTCGACCGATAGCGCGCGATCCGCGCCGCAGACCGCGATGCTCGTGACCGCGCGCCCACCGACGAACCGGCGGTCACCGATGTGGATGTTCGGATCTGCGGCCGCGGCGGCCACCAGGCCGACCGAAACGAGCGCGGCGCCTCGGGATACCCTGTTCATGCTCGGACCATCACGCCTCGCGCGGCGTTGTGCAACGACTTGCACGACGGCAGTTGCCAGGGGGGGCCGGTGAAGAGTGGTGTCCTCGATCTCCCCTGGGCTGCGCTCCAAGTGCACGAGATCGCGTGGCGAGCTCAGGCACACGCCTTGCGATACCCCGCGTCGACATGAAGTACCCCTCGCGCGTCATCGTCCTCTTCGCCGTTCTCACCGCCGCCGGCTGCATGGTCGGCGAGGAGAATCTCCCGGCGGAGGACGACCTGCCGCCCCTCACGTCGGAGGCCGCGCTGGGCAACAACGCGCGCACCGCGTTCAACTACTTCGTCGCGAAGGGCCTCACCGAGACCCAGGCCGCCGGCATCGTCGGCAACCTGATGCAGGAGTCGAGCGTGCGCCCGGCCGCCGTGGAATACGGCGGCGGTCCCGGCCGCGGCATCGCGCAGTGGTCGGTCGGCGGTCGGTTCAACACCGGCAGCAAGAGCCTGACCTCGTACGCGAACGCGCGCGGCGCGAACCGCTGGGCGTTGACCACGCAGCTGGACTTCATCTGGTACGAGATGGCCACCGTCGGCGGCTACGGCCTCACCGAGCTGCGCGCGGCCACCACGATCAACGCGGCGGTCACGGCGTTCCAGAACAAGTACGAGATCTGCGGCACGTGCGCGCAGACCCAGCGCATCACCTACGCGCGCCAGGCGCTCGCGGACTACGGCGGCGGCGGCGGAACCAGCGGCGGCGGGGCTGGTGGTGGCTCGGGCGGCGGCACCACGACGAGCGCGACCTGCTACTCCGGCACCCTCGAGCGCGACGTGCCACAGAACTCGTGCGTCGAGAGCAAGTTCGACGGCGCGTGGTACCAGTGCTCGAACGGCCAGTGGGTGGATCGCTACTCGGATCCCGAAGCGTGCGTTGCCGAGTACCCGCTGTAGTGCCCAGCCGCTCCTGCAGCGTGGGTGCCCTGCCGCCGCAGCGGTGGCTACGGCGGCGTTGGCGTCACGACCGAGTCGAGATACACGAGGCACGAGCGAGTTCGGCGCGGGAAACGGCATGCAGTGCACGTGCACGGTGACGCCGTTCCCCGGCAAGTTTGTCGCGAAGCTCGCGTACCGCGCAGACTAGGGTCCGGCCCATGACACGTGCCCCAGTCTTGTTGGTGTTCGCGGTGGTCGGTTGTGTAGGTTCGGTGGACGATCCTGACCCGCACTACTCGGCAACGTTTGACCGCCCGCTGATGGCCGGGGCCGCGTCCACGCAGTGCCAGATCGTCGAGCTCGCGAACCCGGAAGCTTTCGAAGTTGGGGCGATCGTCGCGGAGCTCGAGGCCGCAGATCGCGTGGTCGTCTACCGCGTCGACGACGACGAGACTGTCACCGCGCCGCATGATTGCGCGAGCTATGATGGGGCGCGAGCGCGGCGGCCCCTCGTGATCGCACGGGGGCCACGACAGGTGCTCGAGTTTCCGAACGGCATCGGCATCGTGTTGCACCCGCACCAACGCGTGCTGCTGGAGGTCTACGATCGCGAGTCCGCCAGCCCGCAGAGGCAGCACGTCGACGTGAGATTCGAAGCCGCCGCCGAGCCGATCCATGATCTGGCCGGGGTGATGTACGTCGCCACCGCCGACCTGCAGTTGCCGCCCAACGCGGCCCAGTTGGTCGAAGCGCGGTTCGCGCCGCCACCCGAGCTCGCGGATGCGAAGTTCATCGCGTTCACGGGGCATACGCGCGGCTTCGGTGTCGCGATGGCGATCGCGACGGTGACAGAGCCAACCGCCGACAAGGTTCTGGTCTATGCAGT
>JAYVLW010000779.1:0-2569 GCA_043759315.1 Myxococcales bacterium | reverse complement strand
CTGGATGGTGACGGGCTTCTCGATGACCTTGAACGTCACCCGCTTCGCCACCTGGTGTCCCTTGCCGCCGCGGGCCGAGACCTGCTTCGGATCCGCGTGCAGGTCGAACTTCTTGCCGCTCTTCTCGGTCTCGATCACGAGCGTGTCGGCCTTGCCGCGGCCCGCGATGAAGCCAATGACGTGGTCGTCCTCGCCCGTCTTGATCACCGTGACACCGCGGCCCGGACCTTCGAGCTTCGCGATCTCGTCGGCCTTGCAGTGGAGCACGTGGCCGTCCTTCGTCGCCGCGACGACGACGTCGCCGTCGTTGCACGCGATCACGGCGAGCACCTCGTCACCCTCGCCCGGCTTCGCGTAGCGCCGACCGGCCTTCGTGGTGATCTCCAGGTGAGGCGCCATCGCGAACCGCAGCCCGTAGCCATCGCGGGTCACCGCGAGCAGCGTCGGCGGCACCATGGCGCGCGGATCGAGCGTCATCGCGGAGACGATCTTCTCGCCGTCGGCGAACTTGAAGTACTTCTGCGCCGGATCGCCATAGCCCGCGGTCGCGGCGATGTCGTTGATCTTGATGACGTACGCGGAGCCGCGGCTGGTGAAGAAGATCACCTTCTCCTTGGTGGAGCCAGGCAGCACGTGCGCGACGATGTCGCCCTCGCGCGTGCGCGTGGCGTTCGGATCCTTGAGCTCGCGAACGCGCTTGATCCAGCCATCGCGCGTGACCACGACGTTCGCGTCCTCGTCGACGATGAACGCATCGGCGTCGAACTCCATCTCCTCGTTCGCGCCACCGGTCTTGGTCCGTCGCGGCGTGCCGTACTCGAGCGACACGCGGTTGAGATCGTCCTTGATGATGCTCCACAGCTTGCTCTCGCTGCCGAGGATCGCCTTGATCTTCTTCGCCTCCGCCGCCTTCGCGGCGAGCTCCTCGCGGATCACGTTGATCTCGAGCTTCGCCAGTCGATACAGCTTGAGCTCGAGGATCGCGTCGGTCTGGATCTCGGACAGCTTGAACCGCTTGATCAGCTTCGCGGCGGCGTCTTCCTTGCCGTCGCTCGCGCGGATGATCTTGATGACCTCGTCGAGGGCATCGAAGATCGTGATGTAACCATTGAGGATGTGGATGCGGTCGTTGAGCTTCTTGAGCTGATACTCGAACCGGCGCTGCGTGACGATCAGCCGGAAGTCGAGGAAGTGAAGCAGGATCTCCTTGATGCCGAGCCGGCGCGGCTGCGGCGGAGAACCGCTCGGCGCGTCGAGGAACTCCGCCGGCACGAGGCACGTCATGTTGACGTGGAAGCTCGACTGCAGTGGCGTGTTCTTGAACAGATACGCCATCACCAGCTCGGGGTCGGCGTCCTTCTTGATCTCGAGCACGATGCGGATGTCCGTCGTGGACTCGTCGCGCACGTCGAGCAGGAACGGCAGCTTCCGCGAGATGATGACCTCCGCGATCTTCTCGACCAGCGACGCCTTCGTCATCGCGTACGGGATCGAGGTGATCACGATGTCGGTGCCACCGCGCTTCTTCTCCTCGAGCTTGTACTCGCCGCGGATCCGGATCGTGCCCTGGCCGGTCTCGTAGATCTGACGGACCTCGACCTTGCTGTTGAGCATCTGCCCGCCGGTCGGGAAGTCCGGACCCTGGATGTGGCTCATCAGCGTGACGTGCTTGATGTTGCGATCGTCGGCGAGCGCGATCAGCGCGTTCGTCATCTCGCGCAGGTTGTGCGGCGGGATGTTCGTCGCCATGCCGACGGCGATCCCGGTCGAGCCATTGACGAGGAGGTTCGGATAGCGCGCCGGCAGCACCGACGGCTCCTCGGAGGAGCCGTCGTAGTTCGCCCGCATGTCGACGGTGTCGAAGTCGAGCTCGGAGAGCAGCTCCATCGCCGGAGGCGCGAGCCGGCACTCGGTGTACCGATACGCTGCAGCCTCGTCCCCATCGATCGAGCCGAAGTTGCCGGAGCCGTCGACGAGCGGCAGCCGCAGCGCCCAGTCCTGCGCCATGCGCACCATCGCGTCGTAGACCGAGGTGTCGCCGTGCGGGTGGTACCTACCGAGCACGTTACCGACGACCGTCGCGCACTTGCGATGCTTCGCATCCGGGCGGAGGTGGTTGTCATTCAGCATCGCGTACAGGATGCGGCGCTGCACGGGCTTGAGGCCGTCGCGCACGTCGGGCAACGCCCGCGAGGTGATGACGGAGAGCGCGTAGTTCAGGTACCGGCGCCGGGCTTCGGCCTCGAGGGAGGCGTCGCTTTCACCGGGGGTCGCTCCGCCCGCGCCGCCGGGAGCAGCGGGAACACCGCCACCGCCGCCGGAGGAACCGGTCTTCTTGGAGGGTTTCGACTTCTTGGCCATGTCAGGTGGGGCGGGAGTGGGAGGCTCCGCGCGGGCACCATGGCCCGTCTGGGAAAAAAGTTCCAGCTGCTCACGCGGTGGCAGATCTTCTGAAGCCTGGGGGACTTGCGTACTCGCCATTTGCTTGGTCCTCCGGGAGGCCCGTGATATTGCTGGCCTCCCGACGAGCCATGGTCACGAGACGACGCCCCCGGGGCAAGAAAAGGAC
>JAYVLW010000778.1:0-21114 GCA_043759315.1 Myxococcales bacterium | reverse complement strand
AACATCTCGGCGCCGTACTTCTTGATGACGCTCTCGGGCTCGATGTAGCTGGTCTTCTTGCCCTCGGCCTTCGCCTTCTGGATCGTGCTCTTCGAGTACGGGATGCCGCTCTCGTCGAGCACGAAGCCGTGGGTGATCACCTGCTTGTAGGGCGCGTGGCCCGCGACACCGATCCCGGCGAGCAGCGACGAGTGGAACCAGCCGCGGTGCTGGTCGCTGCCCTCGAGGTAGAGATCGATGGCCTTGTGATCCACGCCGTCGGCACCCGGGCGTGACTGCATCGCGAGCCACGACACGCCTGACTCGAACCACACGTCGACGATGTCCTTCTCTCGCTCGAGCTTGTCCGCGCCGGCGCCGCACTTGCCGCACGTCGTGCCAGTCGGCACGAGCTCGGCGACCGAGCGCGTCCACCACGCGTCCGCGCCTTCCTTGTCGAAGATCGCGGCGATGTGCTCCATGGTGTCGCCGTTCGCATGCTCGGCGCCGCACGAGGTGCAGTAGAACGCCGGGATCGGGGTGCCCCACAGTCGCTGGCGTGAGAGCACCCAGTCGGGCCGGTTCTCGATCATCGCGTAGATGCGATCGTGGCCCCACGGCGGGACCCACATCGTGCGATCGATCTCTGCGAGCGCCGTCTGGCGGAAGCCCTCGTGGTCCATCTCGATGAACCACTGCGGCGTCGCGCGGAACACGATCGGCTGCTTGCAGCGCCAGCAGTGCTGGTAGCTGTGGTGGATCTTGTCGGTGGTCGGGTTCAGCAGATACCCGGTCGCCGCCAGGTGCTCGCTGATGATCGGGTTCGCCTCGCTCGTGCTCTTGCCGGTGAGCTCGATCCGCGCCGCCCCGCGCTCGAGCGCGACGCCCTGCGTATAGCGTGCGGCGTCGTCGAGCGGCGCGTAGGCCGGCAGCCCGTGCGCGATGCCGGTCTTGTAGTCATCGGCACCGTGACCTGGCGCGGTGTGGACGAGCCCGGTGCCCGCCTCCGCGGTGACGTAGTCTGCGAACCACAACCGCCACGCCTTGTCGGCATCGACACCGTCGGGCGGCTGCGTGATGAACGGGTGCTGGTAGCGGCCGCCCTCGAGGGTGGCCATCCGCGCCGGAGGGATCTCGATCGCATCGATGAGATCGACGACTGGGTCGCCGCCGATCGCCTTCAGGAACGTCTCGGCGAGCTCGCGCGCGACGATCAGCCGCTCGTGCGGATCCTTGGGATTGCGCACCGCGAGGTACGTGAAGCCCGGATGTGCCACGATCGCGAGGTTCGCCGGGAGCGTCCACGGCGTGGTCGTCCAGATCACGTACGCGAGCTTCGTGCCCTCGAGGCGTTTGTCCTCGTCGAGCTTGCCGCGATCGACGAGTGGCATCCGCACGTAGACCGACGGCGAGGTCTTGTCCTTGTACTCGATCTCCGCCTCGGCGAGCGCCGTCTTGTCGATCGGGCACCACGACACCGGCTTCTTGCCGCGATAGAGGAAGCCCTTCTTCGCGAACTGCGCGAGCGCGCGGGCGATCGCGCCCTCGTACGTCGCATCGAGCGTGAGGTACGGGTGCTCCCAGTCTCCGAGCACGCCCAGCCGCTTGAACTCGGTCCGCTGGATGTCGACGAACTTCATCGCGTACGCGCGGCACTCGCGGCGCACGTCGGCCGCGCTCATCCCCTTGCGCTTGTCGCCCAGCTCGCGCTCCACGGCGAGCTCGATCGGCAGGCCGTGCGTGTCCCAGCCCGGGATGTACGGCGTGCGGAAGCCGGCCATCGTGCGCGACTTGACGACGACGTCCTTGAGGATCTTGTTGAGGATGTGCCCGTAGTGGATGTTGCCGTTCGAGTACGGCGGTCCATCGTGGAGGATGAACGTTGGGGCGCCGGCCCGGGCCTCCTGGATCCGCGCGTAGAGGCTGGAGGACTCCCACTGCGCGAGGATCTCGGGCTCGCGCACCGCGAGGTCTCCACGCATGGGGAACGGCGTATCCGGAAGATTGACGGTGTCCTTGTACTTGGACTGGCCCGACGACATGGGCGCGGACCATACCACGCGAGATCCCGGCGGCCCCGCGACGGGCGCGAGGAGGGGCGAGTGGAGGGGCGAGTCGGGGTTACGCTGCGCGCATGGCCGAGGAAATCCGCCCGAGGGCGGCGTGGGACGAGTACTTCATGAGCATCGCGCAGGTGGTGGCGACGCGATCGACCTGCCCCCGCAAGTACGTGGGGTCGGTGATCGTTCGCAACCGCACGATCCTCTCCACGGGCTACAACGGCTCGATCCGCGGCATGCCGCACTGCTCGGACGTGGGGCACATGATGGAGGAGGGGCACTGCGTGGCCACCATCCACGCCGAGGCCAACGCGATCATCCAGGCCGCGAAGAACGGTGTCGTGATCGACGGTGGCGACTGCTACGTCACCGCGAGCCCGTGCTGGAGCTGCTTCAAGCAGCTCGCGAACGCGGGCATCAAGCGCATCTGCTTCGGCGAGTTCTACCGCGACAACCGGATCTTCGAGGTCGCGACGAAGATCGGCATCGAGCTCGTCCACTCGGGCTTGCCCGGAGTGACGCTACCGGCGCTGCCGGCGATCCCTCCGGAGTGAACACTGAACACGCGTTACGATCCCGGCCAGAATTCGCGCATCGCAGGCCACATAAGTTGCACCTACAGTGAGATTTCGTCGGGTGGTTTGTTGAGTTCGATCCCGCCCTCGGCCTAGCCTACCTGTCCATGCGCAGTAAGGCCCTCCTACTCGCCGCAGCTCTCGTCGTGCTTGCTGGTTTCGGCGGTTCGGTCGCCGAGGCCGCACCGAAGAGCAAGACCAAGGTGGCTGCCCGCGAGGCGACCTATCAGTCGGCCCGCAAGGCCATGAAGGCCAAGGGCACGACCAAGCAGTGCTCGTCGAACGGCGGCAAGCGAAAGTGCAAGAGGGTCGCGGTGTTCCAGGGCCATAACGCGAGCAAGTCGACGCTCCGCGCCGAGCCGCTGCAGAAGCCCACCGGCGACGTCTGGCTTCACGCCGAGAACCTCGGCGAAGAGGCCCAGGTCAACATCTACAAGGCGGACGGCTCCTACGACGATGCCGCCCTCGCGAAGCTCGACGACCTGTTCCGCTGCCGCCAGACCGGCGAGGTCCGCGCGGTGCGCCCCGAGCTCTACGAGCAGCTGTCGAGGATCTCGGACCACTTCGGCGGCAAGAAGATCGAGCTCGTTTCGGGCTTCCGGTTCGCGGAGCGGAGCTCGAGCCGCCACTTCCACGCGTCGGCGATGGATATCCGCATCAAGGACGTCTCGATCCGGGACATGTACAGCTACGCCGAGTCGCTCGACGGCGGGGACATGGGCATCGGGATCTACCCGACCTCCGGGTTCATCCACGTCGACTTCCGCGCCCCGGGCGAGCCCAGCTACCGCTGGACCGATTGGTCGGGTCACTCGAGCGGCAAGAAGTCGACGAAGTCCAAGTCCAAGACCAACCGTACGCAGCCGGCCCGCAAGCCGGTCTCGTAGTGGACCCCTCTCCCGAGCCAGGAGACATCCCGGAGCTCACCGTCGCGGAGGTCGCTGCGCGTCTCGGCGAGCCCGATTTCCACGTGTTCGACAACAACGGGAGAGGACGCTGGCGGCGCAGCCACGTTCCGGGCGCGAAGCACCTGATCGCGTATCAGATCGAGCTGGCCGACCTCCCGCCCAACAAAGACGCCACCTTGGTGTTCTACTGCTCGGGCCCCGGTTGACATAGTTGCCACGCGGGCGCCGGGCGCGCCCTCGAGCTCGGATACCGCCGCGTCTACGTGATGCCCGAAGGGATCGCTGGCTGGGAGAGGGCGGGCCGAAAGGTCGAACCAGGCGTGTAAAACGCCTCAACGAAGGGCGTTCTCCATGGCATAACTCGGCGCCGTGAACCCGTGGTGGAACCAGGTCGTCGACGGAGCGCCGGTGAGCGCAAGACCGCTGCTCCAGGAGGCGGCGGTCGGGGATCGGATCGCGGCCGAGCTCGCGGCCGCACGTGAACGGTGGCCGGCGGCAGCCATCACCGATGCGCAGTTCGCCGACGCGCTCGCCGAGCGGATCGCCGCACAGAAGGACCTGACCTCGGCGTGGGCGCGACTCCGCGTGGAGGATCTGTTTCTCGCGCTGTGGTGCGCCACCGGTGACGCGCGGGCGATCGCCGCGTTCGAACAAGTCCACCGCCCCGATCTCGATGGCGTGCTCGCGCGGTTCCGCAAGCTCTCGGTGACGGGTGACGAGCTCCGTCAGACCTTGCGCATCAAGCTGTTCGTCGCAGCAGATGGGCGCAGGCCGCGGATCGCGGACTACTCGGGCTTCGGCTTCTTGCAGAACTGGCTGCGCGTCACGGCGTTGCGTGCGCTGGTCGATATCGCGCGGAGCGAGAAGGCGCGAAAGCTCGAAGAGCTGCTCGCCGATGACGACATGCTCGGCATGCCGTCCCTGTCGCCGGATATCGCGAGCAGATACTCGCGCGAGCAGATCAGCCGCGCGATCAAGTCCGCGTTCGCGCGCGCCGTGGCGAACCTCGGCCCGCGGCAACGCAACTTCCTCCGCCATGCCCAGGTCGATGGCCTGACGCTCGATCAGATCGCCGCGCTGTACAGCGTGCACCGTGCCACCGTGGCCCGGACGCTCGCCCAGGCCCGCGCCGAGCTGACCGAGGCCACGCGCAGGGAGCTCGGGGCGCAGCTCGGCATCGCCGAGGACTCGCTCGACAGCGTGGTGCGCGCCGCCGACAGCCGCATCGATCTCTCCCTCTCGCGCGTGCTCAAGGCTCCGGAGCTCGCGGACGGCTCGGAGGGAGAGGACGCGTGAACGATACCGACTGCCCCAGCGAAGACCAGCTCGTCCGCATGGTCGAGGGGGCGCTCGGGCAGGACTCGCTCTCGATGGTCGAGCAGCACGTCGACACCTGCGAGGCGTGCGCCGCGGTGCTCGCCGGCCTCGGCGCGCTGGAGCACTCGCAGGTGCGGCGCACGCTCGGCCGCTACCAGCTCGATCGCCGGATCGCCGCCGGCGGCATGGGCGAGGTGTGGGCCGCGTGGGATCCGCAGCTCCGCCGCGAGCTCGCGATCAAGTTCGTGCGCCCCGATCGCGCCGATGATGGGCGCGAACGCGATCGCCTGCTCCGCGAGGCGCGGGCGCTCGCACGGTTGACCCATCCCAACGTGCTCGCCGTGCACGACGTCGGCGAGATCGACGGGGAGGTGTTCCTCGTCACCGAGCTCGTCGCCGGCGATACGCTCGCCACGCGCGGCGGGCCCACGTCCGACTGGCGCGCGCTCGTCCGGCTCTACGCGCAGGCCGCGCGCGGGCTCGCCGCCGCGCACAGTGCGGGGCTCGTGCACCGCGACGTCAAGCCGGCGAACTTGCTGCTCGGCGCGGACGGCCGCGTGCGCGTGGCGGACTTCGGACTCGCGGTGCGCTCCAACACGCCATCGCCCGTCGCGCCCACGGAGATGCCGTCGGCGGGCGCGTCGTCGGTAATCACCGCCGCGGGGCACATCGCGGGCACGCCCGCGTACATGGCGCCGGAGCAGCGCGCCGGCCTTGGCGCCGAGGGCCCGGCAGATCAGTTCGCGCTGTGCGTCGCGCTCGGCGAAGGCATCGCCGGCCGCCGCCCACCCACGGCGCCCGAGCGCGAGGCGCTGCGCGCGTTCCTCGCGGAGCGCCGCACCATCGACTCGCAGCTCGACGAGCTGTGCACCGTGCTCGCGCGCGGGCTCTCGCTCGAGCCGGAGGAGAGATTCCCGAGCATGACCGCGCTCGCGGAGGCACTCGAGGCCATCGTCGGGCCGTCGCCCGAGGCGATCGGTCCGCAGCCGAGCGGTCGGACTCGCATGGTCAGCGGCGAGCAGCGCGTGATCTCGAGCGGCTCGCACCGCGCGCAGACCCCAGCCTCGACGCCGGATCTCGCGAAGGACACCGACCGCGATCGCGGCCGCGTGTTCCGGCTCCTCGGGCTCGTCGTCCTAGTCGTCGCGGCCGTCGCAGGCATCGTGCTGTTCGCGACCCGCGGCCACGGCGACGACGCGCACGCGGTCGCCGGCGATCGCGATGCCGCGGTGGCGCCGGGCGACAAGACCGTGGCGCGCCCTGCCCCGCTGTCGTCGGATGGAGCGCAGATCGGTGGCGCGAGCGATGCGGCGGCTGCGAACGGCTCGCCACCGAACGGTTCACCGAGCCCGAACGGCACCGCGCCACCGAACAGCACCCCGCCACCGAACGGCACCGCGCCGGCGAACGGCACCGCGCCACCGAACGGCATCGCGCCACCGAACGGCACCGCGCCGGCGAACGGCACATCGAACACGAACGGAGCTCCGCCCTCGAACCGGACCACCTCCCCGGGCGGCTCATCGACTGCGACCGACAACGCCCTCGCGAAACCGCGCGCGAACGGCGCGGCGCCGGGCGGTGCCGACGCCTCATCAGCTGGGGCCGGTGCGCGGCAGCCCAAGGCAAAGACCATCGCCGAGATCGGTGACGACCTCGGGTCGCCGCCGCCGTCCGAGGAGGATGATCCCGTGCGCAATGGCCCCGGCATGCGCTCGCGCACCGGAGATCCGAACGCACCGGTCACGATGAAGGACATCGGCCGCGCGATCCAGCGGCGCGACGGCAAGGCATGTCGCGCCGGCCTCTCGAAGCTGACCACGCCGCCACCGTCCGACTTCCGCGTCGCGAGCATGCACGCGACCTGCGAGATGGTCGCGGGTAACTGCGAAGGCGGCAAGCGCGAGGCGCGCGCGCTCGCGGTGCGCGAAGGGTCGAGCCAGGCGTCGGTCGAGATCAGCGCGGAGCTCTACTGCGACGTCAACGATCCGGATCCGAAAGTGCGGCTGACGCGCCTGATGCGGCAGCTCTCGATGTTCACGTGGTTCGAGTGCAGCTACTACCTGCCCGCGACGCGGGCCTCGGCGAAGGTCGCAACCGACAAGGACGAGCGCCGCCAGGTCGGCATCGCGCTCGCGACGATCGCGACCTGTTACAGCCATCGGGAGGACTGCCCGACCGCGCTGAAGCTCCTCGGCGAGGCGCAAGCATTCATCCCGGCGCTCGGCGTCAGCGAGCTGGACGCCGCCTGTCGCTGATCAGAAGTCGGCGTACGGATTGGTCGCGAACGAGAAGTGCAGCTGTACGACCTGCCAGTCCGTCCCGACCTTCTCGTAGATCGCCGTCACGCGATACGGGATGGCCTTCGCCTTCGGCTTCGCGACCGGCACCGCGTCGACGTTCGCGGCGACCCACGCGACCGTGCCCTTCGCCGAGACGCCGGCCTGGATGCCGTCGCGCACCTTGAACCCGAGCTTCCACTTCGCGAGCTGCGCCTTCACCGCGGCGCCGCCCCAGCGCTCGCCCGGATCGCTACCGAACATCATCGTGTCGGTGCGGCTCGACACCGATGCCCTGAAGGTCTTCGGATCACCGAGCGAGTCGGTGAAGCGCTTCACGGCGGCCTCGGCGCCGTCGTCGATCCGGGGCGGGACGGGCTCGAGGTTCTTGCCGCCGGCGAGCTCCGCGGCTTGCTGCTTCGAGGTGATGCGCTTGGCAATGTGCCACGCGACCGCTCGCCAACCGGACTGCGTCTGCTCGAGCAACACGGTGCCGTTCGAGAACAGGGACGGTTTGAGCTTGCACGGCGTCTCGATCATGCAGCCCGGGGTCGCCGCGATGTCGGCCGCGTACCACATCACGTTCGGATCCGAGACGGCCACGCCGGTCACCACCTTCTGCATCACGATGGGGTACGGCGAGCCACCCGTCTCCTGCATCGTCGTGTCGATGGAGACCTCACCGTCTTCCCCGAAACCGAACCGGACGCCCGGAACTCCGCTGTGCAGCGTGTTCGCCGTCAGCGCATTCTCGGCTGCGATGTGTGCGGCCCGTGATGGCTGTGCTACCGCGAGAGACATGCCCCCGAGCATCACGGCCACGACCGCCATCCGCCTCATCGCTCGACGGTAGCAGACCCCTGGATCGAACGCGTGCGACTCCCTGCACGCCCCGCCCGTCCGGACCTGGGAACGACATCGCTGCAACTTCGCGGCGCGTCATGCGTTCCACCCCCCATGCGGATCTCCCCTACCCTCCCCGCCTCGATCGGCCTTGTCATCCTCGCGGTCGCGGCGCCCGGCAAGGCGCACGCGGAGCGCGTCGCACCCGATCCGATCGCGGCGGAGAGGCGGCCCTACATCGAAGCCGATCCCCTGGTCACCGCGCCGGAGACAGCCCCATCGCCGCCGCCCCCGTCCGACTACGCGTCCGATCGCGACCGCTACGCGCGCTGGCGGATCTCGGGCGGCGTCGGGGTGCGGTTCGGCAGCTTCACCGTCAACGGCGACTCCACGGGTACGGCGATTCCGTTCCACCTCGATCTCGGCGCGCGCCATCGCCGCGTGTTCCTGTTCGCGAGCTATGACCTGTTCTCGATCGACGCGCACGTCCCGAGCTTTGCCCCGAGCGATGCCGCGCGAGCCTCCGAGCTCACGCAGCTGGGCGATGGCAGCGGCCTTGTCCATCGTCTCGGCGCCACCGCGCGCTACGCCCTCGCACGGTTCGGCGAGCACGACGGCGGCTTCGACGTGTGGACCGAGGGCGGCGTCGGCCTGCAGCACGTCCGCTGGGATGCGGGCGGCGTGTGGACGCGCCCCGATGTCTCGCTCGGCTTCGGCGCCACCATGCTCTACCTCGGCAAGCGTCAGCACGGCGGCTTCTCGATCGGCCTGCGCGTGATGCTCGCGCCGCGCAGCGATGTGATGGGCGCGCCGACCGTGTGCGGCGGCCCGTGCGATCGGGCCACGCCGCCGAGCGGCACCGACCGCAGCTTCATGTTCGACATGACCATGCCGTTCGGCCTCTGACGGCGTTGAGGCCTGCATCGGCTGGCGTCCGAAGTTAGACTACACGTCGTGTCCCGGCGCCTGCTGTTTCACGAGACCGACCGCAGCACCGGCGGGTCGACGACCGACCGCGAGCAGAAGATCCGCTGCCCGAAGTGTGGTTGGCAGCCCGGCAAGCATGATCGATGGCAATGCGTGTGCAGCCATACGTGGAACACGTTCGAGACGCGCGGCATCTGCCCGGCATGTGATGCGGCGTGGCGCGACACGCAGTGTTTGAAGTGCCACGAGATGTCGCTGCACGAGAGCTGGTACGGCGACAAAGATCCGTCGTAGCGCGCCCGACCACGCAGGAGTTGCTGCTCGCGACGCAGCAGCAGCAGAACGGCATGTCCACGAACACCGGGGCCGCATGTGCACGAACATCGCGGGCCTCTTCGCGTCCCGCGGGCAGCGGCCCGGCGAGATGGTCGAGCGCAGACGCCCACGAGCAAGAAATCTCCGCGGCAATCGTTCGCCTTGATCTTCGAGCCGGCCGCAGGGAGCATGGCATCGGTGTTCTGCGAATTCGGAGCAGTGCTGCGGGAGCCGATCATCTCGAACACCAGCGACAGGACGATGTTGTCCCCTGCGGCCTTGGCACGCTCGCGAACCGATCAGGCCGCGCTCCTACTCGTCCCGGCATGCGACGACGTGCGTGCGCTTGTCGTTCATACCCACGCGGGCATCCGCGTCCGGATCATACCCACGTGGGCATCCGCGTCCGGATCATACCCACGTGGGTACCCGCGTCCGGATCATACCCACGTGGGTACCCGCGTCCGGGTGATCGGCGTCAGGCCCTTGCCGTCGGCTTCTTGATCGGTCCCGCTGCCGACCTCGACGCTTCCGCGAGCAGCTCCGCCGCGTGCGCCTTCGCCTTCGAGGTCGCGTGGCCACCGAGCATCCGCGCGAGCTCGTCCTTGCGCGCCGCCGCCGTGAGCCGGCGCACGTGGGTCTCGGTGCGCCCGCCGACCTCCGTCTTCTCGACGTGGAAGTGATGGTCAGCGTAGGCGGCGATCTGCGGCAGGTGCGTGACGCACAGGACCTGACGCCCGGTCTCGAGTGAGGCGACCGCGCGGATCTGCGACGCGACGACCTGGGCGGTGGCGCCGCCGATGCCGGCGTCGACCTCGTCGAACACGTACGTCGCGACCTCGTCGGCGCGGCGGAGCGAGAGCTTGAGCGCGAGCATGATGCGCGAGAGTTCGCCACCGGATGCGACCTTGGTCAGCGGCCGGGTGTCCTCGCCCTTGTTGGACGCGAGCATCAGCTCGACACGATCGGCGCCCGCGGGACCGAGCACGCGCTCCTCGATCACGACCGTGAGACGCGCCGAGCCCATGCCCAGCTCGGTGAGCGCTGCGCCGACCTCTTTCTCGAGCTTGCGCGCGGCCTTCTTGCGCGAAGCGGTCAGCGCGGCAGCGGCGGACAGCGCCGCGGCCTCGGCCCTCGTGCGCACGGCGGTGAGCTCGACGAGGCGCGCATCGCGGCCGGTCAACGAGTCCAGCTCGGTGCGAAGCTCGGAGGCCTTCGCGATCACCTGATCGAGCGTGCCCGCGTGCTTCCGCGTGAGGCGACGGATCAGCGCGATCCGCTCGTCGAGAGCGGCGAGTCGTTCGGGATCGCCCTCGAGCTTGTCGGCGTAGGTACGGAGCTGATCGGCGGCGTCGTCGATCAGCGTCTCGATCTCGCCAAGCTGCCGCGCGACGGGCTCGAGCGTGACATCGGTCTTGAGCGCGCGCTCGATCTCGCGCGTAGCAGCTGCGATACGGTCGCGGGCGGAGTCATCGGCGCCGTACAGGATCTCCTCGGCGCCGCGCGCCGCTCCTTGCAGGAGATCCACCGAGGCAAGCCGCACGCGGTCGAGCTCGAGCGAGATGTCCTCGCCGGGCCTCAAGGCTGCGGCATCGAGCTCCTCGAGCTGGAACGTCAGGTAATCGACGCGCGCCTCGCGCTGCCGCTCGTCACCGCCGAGGGCCGCCAGCTCGTCGCTGCATCGCTTCAGCTCCGCCCACGCCGCGGTCATCGTGGCGACCAGCGCCTCGGCACCGCCGCTCGTCACCGCGAACGCATCGAGCAGATCGAGATGCCGCGCCGCATCGACCAGGCCCTGGTGCTGGTGCTGTCCCGAGAGATCGATCAGCAGGTCACCGAGCTCGGCGAGCCGCGCCGCGGTGGTCAGCGCGCCGTTGACGTATGTCCGGCTGCGGCCACCGCGCTGGATGACCCGGCGGATGAACACCTCATCGTTGTCGCCGAGGGGGAGCCCGGCGCCCTCGATCACGGCGACCACGTGCGCGCGTAGATCCTCGGGGACGTCGACGATCGCCTCGACCACCGCCTCGTCGGCGCCGTGGCGAGGGATGTCCGCCGAGGCGCGCCCGCCCCGCAGGAGATTGACGGCCTCGACGATCAGCGACTTGCCGGCGCCTGTCTCCCCGGTGAGCACGTTCATGCCGGGTCCGAGCTCGATCTCCACGTCCGAGAGGATCGCGAAGTTGGTCACGCGAAGATGGCGCAACATCATGCACCTCCCACGACGGGGTCACACGCGAACGCGACGACAGAGCAAGTCACGACAGATCGAGACATCACGTACCTCCGAACGAACGCTGAGTGGAACGAGCTGACAGCGGCAGGCAGGCGCCGCGAACGGAACATCAGACGAGACCGGACGAGCGAGCGATCACGCCCCGCCCTTCGCACCGCGGTCATTGCGCGCACCCCAGTGGAGCTTGTCGCGCATGACATCGAAGAAGCTCTTGTCGCCGGCGTACATCAGGAGCGGCGCCTTGGCGGCGGTCATCTCGACGATGTCCCCGGCGAGAAACGAGTGCCCCCACTGGGCGTCGACGGTGATCAGCACGCCGCGGACGTCCGCGCCGAGCTGCAGCCGGATCGTGGCATTCGCGCCGATCACGAGCGGCCGGTTGGTCAGCGCGTGCGCGCAGATCGGAGTGAGCATCATCGCCGCGAGGCCGTGGCCTCCGGGAACGACGATCGGCCCACCCGCGGCCATGTTGTACGCCGTGGAGCCCGTCGGCGTTGCGACGATCAGACCATCCGCACGATACGAGGCGACGAACTCGTCATCGACGAACGCATCGATCTCGACGAGCCGCGCCATCGCGCCTTGATGGAGCACCGCATCGTTCAGCGCGTACCGCACGACCGGCTCGGCACCGGCGCGCTTGAACGTCACAGCGAGCCGCATGCGCTTCGTCTGCGCCAGCTTGCCCGCGAGCGCCGCGCTGAGCCCCGCCTTGGCTTCGGCGGGGGCGAACCCGGCGAGGAAGCCGAGCTGGCCGAGGTTCACGCCGAGGACGGGACGCCCGTGATCGGACACGAGCCGCGCCGCACGCAACATCGTGCCATCGCCACCAAGCGCGACCGCGAGATCGACCGACGTGCCGAGCTCGCTCTCGGGTACGACCTCGACGCCCGCCGGGTTGATCTGATCTTCCGTGGTAACCACAGGCACATGGCCCTGATCTCGGAGCCAGGGCACGAGCTCCTCGAGGAGCACACCAGCCTCGGTCTTGTCGGGCTTGAGGACGAATCCAACTCTCACAGCCCTGTACGTATCACGTCCCCATGACACTGAACGCATTCACAGTGACCCTTGCCGAACGCCGCGTACCTCTATATGGTGCGCGTCCTGCGAGGCCCGCCTTGACAGGTGTTTCGCAACCTTGTAGTTGATCCACCCTTCCGAGCAACGCCCATGATGAACGCGACGACGCAAAAGAGCTCCTGGCTCACCAAAGAAGCCGGCGAGGCATCCCGCGAGTGGTTCGTGATCGACGCGACCGGCCACACGCTGGGCCGCCTCGCATCGCGAATTGCCCTGGTGCTCCGCGGCAAGCACAAAGCCACGTACACCCCGAACGTCGACATGGGGGACTTCGTGATCGTCCTCAATGCGGGCGGAGTTCGGCTGACGGGTACCAAGCCCGACAAGAAGCTGTACATCCACCACACGCTGTTCCCCGGCGGGATCAAGACGCGCACCGCGAAGGACGTCATCGCGACGGACCCCGAGCGCGCGATTCGCGATGCCGTCTGGGGCATGATGCCGAAGGGCCCGCTGGGCCGCCGCATCGTCAAGAAGCTGAAGATCTACAAGACCGCCGAGCACGATCACAAGGCACAGCAGCCGCGCGTGCTCACGATCACCGGCACGATGACGAGCTCGAGGAACTAATCATGGCGATGCAGAAGACGTACGCAACGGGACGCCGAAAGACCGCGATCGCTCGCGTGTGGCTGTTCGCCGGTGACGGCAAGATCGTCATCAACGACCGCAACGACGAGGACTACTTCTCGCGCCCGACCGCCCGGATGGTGATCCGTCAGGGCCTCGAGGAAGTGAACCTCCTCACGGAGTACAACGTCGAAGCGACCGTTCGCGGCGGCGGCATCTCCTCGCAGGCGGGCGCCATCCGTCACGGCATCACGCGCGCGCTGATGAAGATCGACGCAGCGCTGCGCCCCAAGCTCAAGGCGGCCGGGTATGTCACCCGCGACCCGCGCAAGAAGGAGCGCAAGAAGTACGGCCAGAAGGCCGCTCGCGCTCGGTTCCAGTTCAGCAAGCGCTGATCGGGACGGGTTCTGGCCGTGGCGCCGCGCTTGTCGCGGCGCTTCGCCGTTTCGGCATCCGCATCGCGGTACGCTCTCTTCGTGCGCTTCCGCGCGACGATCCTCGTCAAGCTGCTGCTGGCGCTCGTGCTGCCCGTGGTGGCGTTGTTCACGCTGTTCGCGTTCGTCGCGTACCAGGTCAGCCGCCACGACCTCGACGAGGAGCTGGGGCGCCGCCTGGAGGCGATCGCCGCCTCCGCCGCGAGCCAGCTGCGCGGCAAGTACCTCGCCGGCCTCGGGCCCGGGGACGAGGGCGAGCCGACCTACCAGACCTACGTCGGCAAGCTCGACGCGTTCGCGAACGCGACCGGCGCGCAGCTCTACGTGTTCGACAGGGACTTCAACTCGCGCGCGGATACGGCGAAGGGCGTTCCGATCGGCACGCACTACTTCCGCACCGAGCTCGATCGCACCGAGCTGGCGCGCGTGTTCGAGCGAGGCACCACCGCGCGCAGCGTGACGTTCGAGGGCACCGACGGCATCACCTACAAGGCCGGCTACGCGCCGATGCGCGCCGAGGCCGATCCGACCTCCGAGATCGTCCTTGCGATCGGCGCGCAGGCCCCGGCCTCCTACTTCACGCGGCTCGCGGCGCTCCGCGATCGCCTCGTGTTGTGGGGTGGTGGCCTCGCTCTCGTCAGCGTGCTCGCCGCCGTGATCGCCGCGATCCTCATCACCCGGAACATCCGCCGCCTCGCTGCTGCCGCCGAGCGGATCGGCTCCGGCGAGCTCCGTGAACCGGTCAAGGTCCGGTCGCGGGACGAGCTCGGTGTTCTCGCCGAGACCATGGACCGCATGCGCATCCAGCTCGCCGAGCGAGACGCGCGGATGCAGCAGATGCTCGCAGGCATCGCGCACGAGGTCCGAAACCCGCTCGCCGGAATGACCCTGTTCGCCGGAATCCTCCAGGACGAGCTTCCCGAGGGAGACGAGCGACGCGGCCACGTCGACCGCATCCGCAAGGAGCTCGGGTACCTCGAGCGCGTGGTCAACGAGTTCCTCGAGTTCGCCCGCCGGCCGCGCCCCGAGCTCGTCCCAATCGAGGTCGGCCCTCTCCTGACCGAGGTCGCCGAGCTCGCGAGCTCCGACGACATCACTATCACCGTCACCCCATCCTCGCTCGCCACCCTCCGTGCCGACCGCGCCCAGCTGCGTCGCGCCCTGATCAACCTCGCCAAGAACGCCGTCCAGGCCGCGACCGCCGCCGGTCACTCCGGCAACGACGCCGTCCGGCTCTCGGCTCGCGCCGTCGACGACACCGTCGAGGTAGCGGTCTGGAACCGCGGCAAGGAGATCTCGCCCGAGACCTCCGGCAAGCTGTTCGAGCCGTTTTACACGACCCGCGAAAAAGGTACCGGTCTCGGTCTCGCGTTCGTCCGGGAGATCGCACTCGACCATGGCGGCAAGGTCGACCTGACCAGCGCCAACGGCGAGACGACGTTCGCGATCGTCCTGCCGGCATAGCGGAGAGGGGACGGTTTCAACTTACGCAACTTGCGATCGCCAAGTCTGCGATAAAGCGAGGAGCGCGTAGGGACGGAGCGCGTGGGGACGAGCGCGTGGGGACGAGCTCCGGTCCCCAGCTCCGGTCACGAGCATTCGCGGGGTTCCAGATCGCAAGTTGCGTAAGTTGAAACCGTCCCCAGCTCCGCCGTCCCCAGCTCCGTCCGTCCCCAGCTCCATCCACGAGCATTCGCAGGGTTCCAGATCGCAAGTTGCGTAAGTTGAAACCGTCCCCAGCTCCGGAGGGGTTCGTGTAGGGTGCGCCATGTTTCGCGCTGCCCTGATCGTCCTCGCGTTGTCCGCCTGCCGAGGAGGCGACGAACAGCCTGCGGGACCGGACGGCGGAATGCCCGATGGGGCCACGACGCCGGCCTGCGAGACCGGAACACCAGCCGAGTGCGGCGCGGCGTGGGAACAGCATGCGGCCGATCAGTTCGATGCGGTGGTTGGCAACCCGGGCGCGCTCGGCGCGTTCCTGAAGGCGATGCCGAAGGGCGGCGATCTCCACCAGCACCTGACGGGGGCGGTCTACGCCGAGACGTATCTGGACTGGGCGAAGACGGACGGCGACTGCATCAACTCCACGACCTACGCGAGCGTGTACGCGAACCAGTGCACCGCGAGCACGATGCCCACGCCCACGATGGGCGCGTTCTACGACGCGATCGTGCGCGCGTGGTCGATGAAGGATTTCGTGGCCACCGCGACGAGCACCGGCCACGATCACTTCTTCGCGACGTTCGGCAAGTACGGCGCGGTCGCCGGTGCCCACCGCGACGATGCGATCGCCGATGTGCTCGCGCGCGCCGCGGACGAGAATCAGCTGTACATCGAGACGATGTTCAACCTCGGGAAGAACCTCGGCACACTCGCGGCGTCGACGTGGACGCAGCCCGTGACGGCCGCGACGCTGCAGCAGTTCTACGATCAGCTGAAGGCGAGCCCGACCTTCACGTCACAGCTCAACTCGGATGTTGCGGTGGTCGCCGGCGCGGCCGCGAGCTATCGCGCGATCCTCGGATGCGACGACCAGCAGGCGCCGAAGTCGTGCGACGTCAAGGTCCGGTTCATCGCGCAGATCTCCCGCACGGGCGCGCTCGACACCGTGTTCGGTCAGCTGGTCAGCGCGTTCGAGATGGCGGCCAAGAACCCGAACATCGTCGGCGCGAACCTGTCCTCGCCCGAGGACGACTCCACGTCACTCACGAACTACGACCTGCACATGCAGATGATCGCGTTTCTCCGCAGCAAGTACACGGCGACCGGGACGAGCCCGCTGCACATCACGCTGCACGCCGGCGAGGTGGTCCCGAAGTACCTGCCGGCCGGGAGCAACCACAACACGTTTCACGTCAAGGCCGCGGTCGAGGTGGCGAACACGGAGCGGATTGGCCACGGCGTGGATATCGCGTCCGAGACGGGTAGCGCTGCGCTGATGGCCAAGATGGCGGCCAATGGTGTGGCCGTCGAGATCTGTCTGTCCAGCAACGACCAGATCCTCGAGGTCAAAGGTGCCGCGCATCCGCTCACCGCGTACATGGCGGCGGGCGTGCCCGTGGTGCTCGCGACGGACGATCAGGGCGTGTCGCGCACGAGCCTCGCGAACGAGTACGCGCGCGCGGCGACCGAGCAGCACCTGACATACCGCCAGCTCAAGACGATCACGCGCGACAGCCTCGAGCACTCGTTCCTGCCGGGCCCGAGCCTGTGGACGAATGTCGCGCAGGCCCGACCGGTCGGTGCATGCGTCGCGACGGAGACGATGGGGGTCGGCGACGCACCGAACGCGGGCTGCCAGCAGTTCCTCGATGCCAGCGAGCGCGCGGCGCTGCAGTGGGAGCTCGAGCGGCGGTTCCGCGTGTTCGAGAGCGCGCAGCCCTAGACCCTTTCGTGTTACCAGATCGCGATGGCGGTGATCCTGGTCGTCGACGATAACGAGACCGTTCGCGAAGGTCTCGCCCACGTTGCCAAGAAGCTCGGCCACACGGTGCTGATCGCCGCCAGTGGCGGCGCCGGCATCGAGGCCTTCAAGCAGAAGCGCGCTGACTTCGTGATCACCGACCTCAAGATGGAGGGCGGCACCGGCGTCGACGTGTTGAAGGGCATCACCGCCCTCGATCCGGACGTGCCGATCATGATCATCACCGGCTTCGGGACGGTGGAGACGGCCGTCGAGGCCATGAAGCTCGGCGCGTTCGACTTCATCACGAAGCCGATCCAGCCCGAGGTGGTGCGCCTCAAGATCGAGCGCGCGCTCGAGCTGTGCGCCACGCGACGAGGCCGCCGCAAGTCCGATGCGATCACCGCGGCGCTGACCTCGGACGTCGAGGGTCGGTTCCCGGAGCTGGTCGGTAGCGGCGAGAAGATGGCGATCGTCCGCCGGACGGTGGAGAAGGTGGCGGCAAGCGATACGACGGTGTTCATCGCCGGCGAGAGCGGGACCGGCAAGGAGCTGGTCGCGCGTGCGATCCATCGCCTGAGCAAGCGCGCGAACGGCCCGTTCATCAAGGTGAACTGCGGTGCGCTGACCGAGACGTTGCTCGAGAGCGAGCTGTTCGGCCACGAGAAGGGAGCGTTCACAGGGGCGATCAAGCAGAAGCTTGGCCGGTTCGAGCTCGCCGACAACGGCACCCTGTTCCTCGACGAGGTCGGCGATATCCCGCCGGCGATGCAGGTCAAGCTGCTGCGCGCGCTGCAGGAGCAGGAGTTCGAGCGGGTCGGCGGCGAATCGCCGCTCAAGGTCGACGTCCGCGTGCTGTCGGCGACGAACAAGGATCTCGATGCCGAGGTCGCCTCGGGTCGGTTCCGCCAGGATCTGTTCTTCCGGCTCCACGTGCTCCCGGTGAAGCTGCCGCCGCTGCGCGAGCGCCGGGAGGACATCCCGAACCTGTGCGTGCACTTCGTGCAGAAGCTCGGACCAAAGACGAACGCCCGGGTCCGCGCCGTCGGCGACGCGGCGCTCGGCCGGATCATGGCCTACCACTGGCCCGGAAACGTGCGCGAGCTCGAGAACGCGATCGAGCAAGCGCTCGTGTTCGCCGAGAGCGACGAGATCACGCCGGCCGCACTGCCGCAGTTCCTCCAGGGAGGCGCCGAGGAAGACGCGCTGAGCGTCCCGCGTGAGCTCTCGCTGCCCGAGATCCTCGACGACCTCGAGCGCCAGCTCATCCTCAAGGCGTACACCAAGGCGAGCCGGGTCAAGACGGAGACCGCGCGCCTCCTCGGCATCAAGACCTCGGCCCTGTACTACAAGCTCGAGAAGTACGGCATCGAGTGATCCGCGTTCTCGCACTCGTGGCGCTCGTCGCGTGCTCGTCGTCGAGTCCACGCACCGAAGGCCCGGCGCCCGGCACGGGTGTGTCCGCGGGTTCCGGATCCTCGGCGGGCACCGGCTCGGCCGCGACCGCGGGCTCTGGTTCCGCTGCGGGTCCGGGCTCGGACGCTTCGCCGGGCACCGGCTCGGCTGTGATCGCAGGCTCTGGCGCCGCTACGGGTTCCGGCACTACCGCCTCCGGATCGGCAAGTGCCATCGCAGCCTGCCCCGCTACGTTCCAGGCCGCTCGGGGCGCAGCGTGCAACAGTAAGACCCCGTGCAGGTATCCAGAGGGCATCTGCGGCTGCGCAGCGCCGCAGTGGTGCGGCGGCATGGAGCCGGATCCGTCGTTCTACCAGCAGCCCCCGAGCTGGCAGTGCCGCGTCGGGGCGGCCTGTCCCGTCGACGCGCCGCCGGATGGCACCGCGTGCCGCCCCGAGGGGAAGAAGTGCGACTACACGTGCTCGTGCGTCCAGATCTCCGAGTGCACGCGGGGTCAGTGGACGACGCGCCACGGCCCCTGCAAGCCGTGACCGTTCGGCAACGGTGAGTTTCGCAACCGCGACGTGCGCATCACGCTGCCCCAGGCTACCCCTGTCCATGGATCGCGCGAAGCTGCAGAATCTGTCCTACGTCGTGCTGCGCATCGTCGCTGGCGCGCTGTTCTCGATGCACGGCGCCCAGAAGATCTTCGGGTTCCTCTCGTCGCACCCCGGCCCGGAGATGTGGTCGCAGATGTGGTTCGGCGGGGTGATCGAGCTCGTGTGCGGCCTCCTGGTCGCCGTCGGTCTGTTCACGCGCCCGGCTGCCTTCCTCGCCTCCGGCACGATGGCGGTCGCGTACGTCCAGTTCCACTGGAAGGGCGCGATGGGCTCGGGTCTGTTCCCGATGGTCAACGGCGGCGAGCTCGCCCTGATCTACAGCTTCGTGTTCCTCGCGATCTGCGCGCACGGCCCCGGCCTGGTGTCGCTCGATCGTCTGCGCGGTAAGGTCTAGCGCGCGTATCATCGACGCGTGAAGCCGCGTCTCCACGTGTTGCTGTCTCGCGATGGTCACACCGGCGTGGTGTTCCGGCGCGGACCGTCCAACGCGGTCGCGGCGATCGGCTGGAACCGCGACAGGGACACCTTCGCGCTCGGCCAGTGGCTGCGCGGGAGGATCTACGAACGCCGCTCGGATCTGTCGCCCGACGGCAAGCACCTGATCTACTTCGCGATGAACGGGCACTGGAAGTCGCGCGCGAAAGGCGCGTGGACGGCGATCTCGATCGCGCCCTACCTCACCGCGATCGGGCTGTTCGCGAAGGGCGACTGCTGGCACGGCGGCGGCCTGTTCGTCGACAAGCACACCTACTGGCTGAACGACGGGTATGGCCATGAGCTGCTCGAGCCGACGACCGCCGTCACCCGCGCGCCGGTGCCGCCGTTCACGGTGAGCTACGGGGGCGAGTGCCCCGGCGTCTACTTCCATCGGCTCCAGCGCGACGGCTGGACGATGCGAAGCGAGCTCGCCGATGGTGATGGGGACGTGTTCGAGATCCCGCTCGCGCATGGCTGGATGCTCCGCAAGCTGGCGCGCGCACAGGTCGGCCCACCGCCGGGCAAGGGGGTCTACTTCGACGAGCACGAGCTCGTGCACCCTGCCTCGGGACGCGCGCTGATGCGCCACGCGTGGGAGTGGGCTAGCCCCGACGTGGGTCGACTCGTGTGGGCCGAAGCCGGCGCCTTGTGGGCCGGGAAGATCACGAAGGCCTCGGCCGGCGACGACGATCCCGTCACCGCCGTGACCTGCCTCCACGAGTTCTCCGCCATGAAGTTCGAGGGCATCGTCGCGCCGTACGCGAAGCAGAAGTCGCGAGCGCCCGCGCCGAAGCAACGTAAGATCAAGCGGTGAGCTACCGCGACGACCACGATGCCGCGCTCGCCCGTGCCGATGCCGCCGCCCACGAGGCGCGCGTGCTCTCGACCGAGAACGTGCGGCTCGAGACCGAGCTCGCACGGGCGCGCGAGTGGCTCGGCGGGGCGCGCAAGCGCGCGCTCGTGCTCGGTGCCGGCGTCGCGATCGCCGCCGTGTTCCTGCTGATCGGCCTGGGCATCGGCCACAGCACCGCGACGAGCGCGCCTGCCGCACAACCCACCGCGGCGCCGCCACCGCCACTGCCCCAGGTGTTCGGCGTCATCGTCAGCGATGGCCCCGTGCTCGGCGAGTGGACCCTCAACGCCACGCGCTGCGTCTCGCGCACCGATGGCATCGAGCTCACGCAGCAGGGCGGCGAGGAGCACAACATCTGGCTGACCAACAACGTCGTCGAGGTCGAGGGCCCCGGCGCCTCGATCACGCTGAACCACAAGCACTGCATGAAGAAGCTCGTGCAGTCGGTCGTCGCGCACGACACCAGACCGCCGACGTTCGACGGCTATGTCGAACTGGACTGCCGGTTCGACGACAACCGCCTGATCGGCCGCATCGAGTTCCGCAACTGCCGCTAACCCGCGTCCCCGTCGGGGACGAAGGACGCCGGATCCCGGGAGCGCCGCCTACGGGCGCGCGAAGGGCGGTGTGGCCGTGGGCGCCGGCTGACCGAAGCGGTCCCGCGCCCAGCTGAGGAACTGCTCGCCCGGGAGCGCGAGCGCCTGCTTGCACACCTCGGTGACGTGCGTGGGGAAGTCCCGTTCCAGCACCCAGCTGAGAAAGCTGCGATCCGGCCCGGCCGCGAGCTCGTGCACCGGCGCATTCGAGTACTTGCCGAACCCGACCACGATCACCTCGCCC
>JAYVLW010000777.1:0-2878 GCA_043759315.1 Myxococcales bacterium | reverse complement strand
GACTGAGTCCGAGCGCGCACGCTCCGCCCACGCCGCGCTCGTCGCCGCCACTGCTCCGGCGTTCCGCGCGGCGCTCGAGGCCGATCCGGACCTCGCCCGCCTCCCCGGCGCGGCGACCGCCCCTGCGCTCGACCGCGAGAGTCGCGGCGCCGGCGATCATGGTCACCTGCGGCGCTTGCTCACCCTCTCGCGCCGCCTCAACACCGAAGCGAGCATCACGCGCATCCTCGACGACGTCATCGATACCGCGATCGAGCTGACACGGGCCGAGCGCGGCTTTCTCCTGCTCCGTCAGCCCGATGGCGAGCTCGCCGCCGTCGTCGCGCGGAACTTCTCAGCCGGTGACCTCGCGGGCTCCGGTCCCGCCACGGTGAGCCGCTCGATCGCCGAGCGCGCCGCACAGACCGGCGAAGCGGTGCTCACCGTCGACGCTGGCATCGACGAGCGGTTTGGCATGGCGGCCTCGGTCGCCGCCCTTCGCCTCCGCTCCGTGCTCGCGGTTCCGCTGCGCCAGCGCGGTGCCATCACTGGCTGCATCTACGTCGACCATCGCCTGCGCGGCGGCGCCTTCGATGAAGGCGCCGCGGCCGTCCTCGGCGAGCTCGGCGACATCGCGGCGATCGCGATCGAGAACGCGCGCCTCACCGACGGACTCAAAGCCACCACCCGCGCCGTCGACGAGTTGAATGGTCGACTCTCCGCCGAGCTCGCCGATCGCGACGCCGAGCTCGTGCGCGTCAAGGCCGACCTCCCCGATCGCGATCGCCTGCGCCACCGGTACGAGCGCATCGTCGGCCGCTCGCCCGCGGTCGTGAAGATGCTCGAGATCATCGATCGCGCAGCCTCGACCTCGCTGCCCGTGGTGATCGCCGGCGAGAGCGGCACCGGCAAGGAGCTCGTGGCGCGCGCCCTCCACGACTCGGGACCGCGCAAGGCCGGCCCGTTCGTCGCGATCAACTGCAGTGCGGTGCCCGAGCCCCTTCTCGAGAGCGAGTTGTTCGGGCACGTGCGTGGCGCGTTCACCGGCGCGGAACGCGATCGCCGCGGCCTGTTCGAGGTCGCCGACGGCGGCACGCTGTTTCTCGACGAGATCGCCGACACCAGCCCCGCGATGCAGGCCAAGCTCCTGCGCGTTCTCCAGGACGGCATGATCCGGCGCGTCGGCGACACCACGACCCACAAGGTCGACGTCCGCGTGATCGCCGCGAGTCAGCACACGCTCGCCGAGCTCGCCGCCGCCGGCCGGTTCCGCGAGGACCTGCGCTTCCGTCTCGAGGTCATCCTCATCGCGGTCCCGCCCCTGCGCGAGCGCGAAGGCGATATCCCGATCCTCGTCGATCACGTTCTCGGCACCCTCGTTCCCGGCAAGCCGGCGCCGCGCTTGACGCGGTCCGCGCTCCGCGCTCTCTCGCAGCATCGCTGGCCAGGCAACGTCCGCGAGCTCGAGAACGCGCTCGCGCGCGGAGTCGCGATGGGCGGCGACGTGATCGACATCGGCGACCTGCCCGAGGCGATCGCTGCCACAGCCACACGCCCCGAGCCGTCGAAGCCCACGGTCGGCGATGACCTGCGGCTGAAGCCCGCCATCACGGCAACGGAGCAGGCGTACATCTCGGCCGCGATGACTCGCGCGAAGAACAACCAGACCGTCGCTGCACGGTTACTCGGGCTCTCGCGCTTCGGTCTGCAGAAGAAGCTGCGGCGGCTCGCGGGCGAGGACGCGGACGAGGAGGAGTAGCCTCGTGTCGTGCGTCTACGCGTGCGTGCGACTACCCATACGCCTATCGCGCATAGCGGCGCAGGGCCGTCTGCGCGAGCCGCTCGATCAGCTGCACGTAGCTCATGCCGGCCGCCGCGGCCGAGCGCACCACGCCCGCGTCGGGTGAGATGTCGGGGTTCGGATTGACGTCGATCACCCAGGGCTGCCCCGCCTTGTCGACGCGGAGGTCGACTCGCGCGTAGTCGCGCAGACCATGAGCGTCCCATGCGGCGCACGCGACCTGCTCGCAGGCCGCGACGAGCGTCGGGTTCGCGTCGCGCAGCCGTACCGGCTTGGTGCCCGCATAGTCGACGTGGCTCTCCTCCCACTTCGCCGCGTAGCTGACGATCCGCGGGCGACCGGCGGGCATCGCGCCGAAATCGATCTCGTGGAGCGGCAGCACCTGGAGGTCCGCCCCGTTTCCGATCAGGGTCACGTTGATCTCGCGGCCGTCGATGTAACGCTCGGCAAGGACGGGCTGATCGAACTCGGAGATCATCGCGGCCGCGCGTTCGCGCAGCGCGGGGGCGGCGCGGACGAGGTTCTCCTCCGTGATGCCGACGGAGGCGTCCTCGTGCTCCAGCTTGAGGAACCACGGATAGTCGAGGTCGGCGAGCGTGGGATCATCGAGGTCGGCGACCGTGGACAGGATGCGGTGCGGCGGCGTGGGAATGCCGCGGCCGAGCAGGATGTCCTTGCTGCGCCGCTTGTAGAGGCACGCGGCGAGTGCCGGGAGGTCCGCCCCGGTGTACGGCAGCTCGAACAGATCGAGCAGGCCCGCGAGCGTGGGCTCGTTGCGGGGATCGCCGGCCATTGACTCGCAGAGGTTGAAGATCAGATCCGGCTTGCGGGCGCGCAGCTTCGGGAGCAGGTCGAAGACCTCGTGGCCATGGAGACCCACGAGCTCGGCGGTGGCACCCGAGGCGGTCAGCGCTTGCTCGATCGCACGCGCCGAGGACTCCACGGAGGCGGCGTCGATGCTGGGATCTTCGTCGTAGTCGCTGTTGTAGAGGACGATGATCCGCGACGGCGCCATACCAGGGGTCAGTTAACCACCTGCGGCGAGCGCTGTCACCACGCGAGGCCCCACCTCGATCGCCACGCGCTCGACGCTGATCG
>JAYVLW010000776.1:0-6092 GCA_043759315.1 Myxococcales bacterium | reverse complement strand
CGACTTCCAGTAGCCGTGGTTGGTGGGAGCGATCGGGGCGATGACCTCCTGCTCGGCGGCCTCGTGCGCGTGATCGTGATGGGCGTGGCCGTGATCGTGGTGATCGTGGCCGTGGTCGTCGGGTTCTTTGGCGGACATCCTCGACTCCTAGCGGTGGCAGGTCGAGCAGTTGATGGGCGGGTTCACGTTGTTCGCCTTCTTCACAGCGGCGCCTTCGTCCTTGCCGGGCTGGTAACCCATGGCCGTCAGCGCTTCAGATTTACGCAAGAACGGCTCCGGGTTGCGGTGGCACGCGATGCACCACTCCATCGTCAGCGGCTTGGCCTGGTAGACCTTGACCATCTGATCGATGCGGCCGTGGCACGACTCGCAACCGATGGTCGCGTTCACGTGGGCCGAGTGGTTGAAGTACACGTAGTCCGGCAGGTCCGTGACGCGCGTCCAGTGAACCGGTTGGTTCTCGGCGTACGCCTGTCGGATCGGCAGGAGCACGTCGGACTCCTTCTTGACCTGCGAGTGACAGTTCATGCACACCGCGGCCGGCGGGACGGCAGCCTTACCGGCGCGCTCGACCGTCGAATGACAGTAGCGGCAGTCCATGCCGAGCTCGCCCGCATGAAGGGCGTGGCTGTAGGGGACGGGCTGATCAGGCTGGTAGCCGATCCGGATCGCTTCCGGCGTGACGCCGTAGGCGACCAGCGCCACCAGGTACACCGGGGCGCCCAGGACCAACAAGTTGATCCACTTCTTGAGGGTGTCGGTCCATTCAGGGAATGTGAAACGCGGCATTTAGGTTCCTGCGTTGGCGCGAACAAAACAGAGATTCGCGCGGGTTCCTTGAACCACTACCCGACACCATTTCGCAAGGTTGGGTGGTGGTTTCTTGAGGTGGCGTGTCGTCGCAGTCGCGGGCATGCAGTGTGATGTTCGGATGCCGTTATCGCCGGTCTCGTCGACGAGGTTGGTGTGGCAAGAGTTCGCGGGTGATCTGCGCGACAATCTGCCGCACCGAGCGCGGATCGACCTGATCCCGTAGGTGACGCTCCCTCGAAGCCGGCGCTGTGGGAGGCTGTGGACCTCGTGCTGACGAGCATCGTCATCGCGCTGGTCGTCGCGCTGTTCGTCGCGGCGCTGATCGTCGTGCGCCGGCGGCCCCCCGCGGTCATCGAGCACGTGGCCGAACGCCCGATGGAGGGCGTGGTCCCGATCCCGGGACCGGTCGAGCGCGGCCCGCCGCTTCCCGTGATCCTCGTCCATGGCCTGTTCGGCTTCGATCGGATCGGGGTGCCCGGGGCGCGGTTCGACTACTTCCGCGGCATCGCGAAGCACCTCGAGGCGCTGGGTTGTCATGCGCACGCGGTGAAGCTGCCGATGGCATCGAGCGTGCCGGCGCGGGCGGCGAAGCTGGTCGCGGCGATCGAGGCGCAGGACCACGACCGCATCGATCTGATCGCGCACAGCCTCGGCGGGCTGGACGCCCGTTACGCCCTCGCCAAGCTCGGCCTCGCGAGCCGCGTGCGCTCGCTCGTCACGATCGGGACCCCGCATCGCGGATCGCCGATCGCGGATCTGATGCTGACCGGCGCGCTCGACTGGCCGCGCCGACTCGCGAAGACCGTGGGGCTCCCTCTCGACGCGCTCGAATGGCTATCGACGGCGTCGCTCGCGAAGTTCAACGAGGACGTCGCCGACGTCCCCGGCGTACGGTACGCGTGCGTCGTCGGTGGACTGCGCGAGGCGCGCACCGCCGTGCCGCTCCCACTCGTCGCGGCGCACGCGTATCTGCGGAGGGTCGCCGGCGCGAACGACGGCCTCGTCCCGATCGCGTCGCAGTACTGGGGCGAGACGCTCGCCGAGATCGAGGCCGACCACTTCGCGCAGGTCGGCTGGCGGTTCACCGTCGGAGGGACGTTCGATGCGGCCGGCCTCTACGCGTTCATCGTCGCGCGATTGGGCGATGCGCCGGTGCCGGGCGATTCGAAGGAGCCGTTCACCGCCCGCCCGACTAGCGCAGGTTGAACCGCCCCCAGCTGTTCAGCGCGCCGAGGAACGGGCTCCGCCACACCGACGGGTTCGTCTGCAGCTCGACGAGATCGAGCGCGATCGGCTTCTTCGAGCCCGCGATCTCCAGGGTGCCGACGAGCGACCGCGGTGCGGAGACCGTCGCCGGGAGCTGGAGCGCCCAGTCGAGAACGTCGACGAGGTCGACCGCCGCGAGGGGCTCGAGCGCGTCACTCTCGGCATCGGTGACGCGGCCATCGGGATGAACCGAGAGGAAGTAGCGGCGCCACCGGTCGCCGTCGTGGCGCGGACCGGCGAGCGTCACGGTCATCACGCGCGCGACCGCGAGTCGACTCTGCACGTAGCGCGCGCGGACGCGATCGAGCACCGCGAGCACATCGTTCAATGCCGGCGATCGGCCGGGCAAGCGGAGCGCGTTGGTCGGGATGGCGCCGTACGAGATGGTGATGTAGTGGCCCGAGAAGCCATTCTCGAGAGGATCGAACTCGGCCTGCACGCACGAGCGCTGCGCGGCGGCGAGGATGTCCCGGCGCTCGTCGGCCGTCAGGTCGAGCGTCTGCGGCAGATCGCCATCGGTCCACACGGCGCGCTCGGCGGTGATCCGCACAGTCGACAGCGTCTCGTCGGGCGTGTCGTCGACGACGTCGTCCCACACGCGATCCTGCAGCGTCAGCTCCCAGTGCGGATGTCTCTGGATCGCCTGGATCGCGGGCGCGGCGCACAGCACGTCATCGGGGAAGTCGCCGGCGAAGTGGATGACCCGGCCCGGCACCGTCGCCTCGATCACCGGCAGCGCGGACGGCTCCTCGGGGGGTGGCCACAGCCGCAACGCGAGCACGCCCAGCGCGCCGACCATCGCGATCCAGACCAGCGTTCGTCGCACGAGAAGGAGGACACCTCCCCTGCCCGGCGGTTTCAGTCGGGACGAGCCGGGGCCGAGTCGCGCGGCGGAACCTTGCGGGACGACTTGATGTTCCCGACCTTGACCACGACGGGCACCGGCGGCGTCATCTCGTAGAGGTAGCCGCGGGTGGAGATCTTCGCGACGAACGTACCCTTCGAGCGCACGATGCGCCGGTAGAACTCCGGCGTCTCGCCCTTCACCACGTGCTCGCGGTGCGAGAGGAGAAAGTCGGCGAGGCGCACGGCGAGCTGGTTGTAGAGGCGGTGGCAGCCGTGGCTCGTGCCGTTGACGATCGAGGTCACGCTCGCGGAGCCGTGCGTGCCGATGCCGTTGTCGTCAAACCGCTCGGTGCCGTCCTTGAGCTTCACGACCTGGTGGTGCACGAGCAACGTCATGCCGAACGCGGCGTGCGGGCCTGGGCCCATGATCTCGGTCTTGAGCGAGTAGGTCCCATTGTAGTTGTTCTTCACGAGATCGCGATCGGGCGTGGTTGGCGGCGGCATCCAGGTCGGCGCCGCGTAGAGGTCGCGCCAGACGCGCGGGCCCACGTCGGACTCCTTCCACTTGCGCACGACGTAACCATCAGCCATGCGGACGTCGGACCAGCCGCCGATCGTGGTGGGCCAGCGGACCAGCGGGCGGCGCTTGCCGTCGACGGTCACGACCAGCGTCGTCGTCGGCCGATGCTTCACGTTGCGCGCGACCGGGACCTCGTCGTACCAGACGTCGCCGCGATCGATCTCCGCCGACAGGTCCATGTGCGCCGAGTGGTAATCGGGCGTGGGCGGCAGCGCGATCGCCACGCGGAGACCGCGCGGATGCTGCTCGAAGAACGCGCGCGCTTCGGCGGGCCCGGTCCAGCCGAGCTCCTTCGCGGCGGCTTCGGTCGCGGCGCCGATCAGATCGGGCGCACCATCGGGCAACGGCGCTTCCCCGCCGCGCGCCGCGCGCATCGGCCCGGGATCGAGCATGCGGCCGAGGATCGGCTGCGGGCCACCGCTCGCGGTGCCGTCCTCGATCAGCCCGGTCGCATCGACCACGCGCTCGCGCAGGATCCGCAGCGCGAGCCGGAAGTCGAGCTCGCGACTATCGAGCTGCATCGCCTCGCGCGTCTCCTGATCGAGGCGCTCGTTCGGCATCAGGAAGTTCCGGCGCTGGAACAGCTCGACGGCGTTCGACGTGCGCCACGTCATCGAGCCATCCGCGTCCTTCGCGCCGAGGAAGTGCTCGCACACCAGCCGCTGCTGCGCGGCGACCAGGCCACGGTACAGATCCTCGGCGGCCTTCCACCGCTTGTACTGCGCGGCGAACGCGGGCATCGGCGCGAGCGCGGCGAGGTCGGGCAGTCCGTGCTTCACGCGGGCAGCTTCGAGCTGCTTGCCGAGGACGGCGCGCGTCGCGTTCGATGCCGCGATCACGTCCTTGTGATCCTGCGCGTACGGCTTGTCGAGCACGAGGATCGGCGCGGGATCGATCGCCGCGTTGCACGCGTGGCGCGCGTCGTCGGCAAGGCGCGTCCGCGCGATCGCGAGGGAAGGCACCACACCGTAGAGCTCCGCGAGCTCGTCGGTATCGGCCAGCGGCTTCCCATCGAGGCCGCGATCGTTTGACAGCGCGAGGTAGGTCGCGCGGAAGTTCGGCGCGGTGCCATCCGGCTGCGGGGCGAACAGCTTCGGCGTCCAGCTGTCGCCGAGGTCGAGGATCGTGAGGCCCTGCGCCTTCGCCTCGCTCGGGCACACCATCACACCGTCCACGCGCATCGCGGCGTCGGGGCACGTGACCTGCGTGGTGGTCTCGCGGCTGGCGAACCGGAGCTCCGCGCTCGCCTGCGCGCTCGGCGAGACGGCGCTCGACGTTCGTGCCGGCCGCGGCGTGGGCGATCCGGCGCATCCGAGCAACAACACGACGGCGAACAGCTGCCATCTCATCCTGTCATGATGACGTCCTCGTCGAGAAACGGCGATATCGAAGTGGTCCCGGGTGACGCTTGCCACGCCGCTGCGCGTCGGCGCACATCGCACATGCGTCGCGTGCGACCACGCTCGGGTGATCGCTGGCCACGTCATCTCGGCGTCCTGATTCAATTCACGGGGCCGTCTTGCAAGGCGACCGCACGCGTTACCTACAATGTAGTAGCCCCACCGCCGGCGCGCAGGCTGGCAGCGTGATTGCAGCTCCTGCAGCCATGCGCTGGGACAAGGGTTATCGAAGCACCAACGTCGACGACCGTCGCAGCGAAGGACCCGCGCGCGGGTTCGGAGGCGGCGGCCTCGGTGGAGGCCTCAACATCCTCGCGCTCGCGGCGCGGTTCGGCTGGAAGGGCATCCTCGTCGCGATCGTGTTGATCACCGCGATGACGTACGGCGGCGTCTGTTCCGGTTCGAGCCCGTCGCATCAGTCCGCCGTCCCCACCGCACCACAGAAGGGCGCGAACGACGAGACCTCGAGCTTCGTCGGGTACGTTCTCGACGACGTGCAGAAGACGTTCGCTCGCGAGGTCGCCGGCTACAAGCTGACCCGGCTGACGCTGTTCCGCGGATCGATCAGCTCGGCGTGCGGCACCGCGACCGCCGCCGTCGGCCCGTTCTACTGCCCCGTCGACAACAAGGTCTACATCGACCTCGCGTTCTACGACGACCTGCGCGAGCGCTTCGGCGCGCCTGGCGACTTCGCGCAGGCCTACGTGATCGCCCACGAGGTTGGTCACCACGTGCAGAACCAGAACGGGCTGCTCGGCCGGGGCGAGGTCAACCAGATCGAGATCGAGCTCCAGGCGGATTGCCTCGCGGGGGCGTGGGCGAAGGACGCGAGCGCCCGCGGGCTCGTCGAGATCGGCGACGTCGACGAGGCGCTCAACGCCGCGTCGCAGATCGGCGACGACACGATCCAGCGCAAGACCTCCGGTCGCGTGCAGCCGGAGACGTGGACCCACGGCTCGGCGGCACAGCGCTCCGGCTCGTTCAAGACGGGCCTCGACGGCGGCGTTGCCGCCTGCGGGATCTAGATCCAATCTAGATCAAATCGCCGCGGGCGAGACCATCGTCCCGAGCATGCGATCCGGCGACACCACGCGGACGAAGCCGACCCCACCACCACCACCACCGCCACCACCGTTCTGCGCGCCACCGGGCGGCTCGCCCGCGGTCATCGAGCCCGCACCGCCAGC
>JAYVLW010000775.1:0-6219 GCA_043759315.1 Myxococcales bacterium | reverse complement strand
CACCTGATGACCGGCCGGCCGTACCTGATGCGGCTGATGGGGTTCGGCTTCAGCCGCCCGAAGAATCCGATCGCAGGTCTCGACGTCGCCGGCACGGTGCTCGCCGTCGGCACGGCCGTCACGCGCTTCAAGGTCGGAGACGCGGTGTTCGGCATCGGTGAGGGCTCGTTCGCCGAGTTCTCGGTCGCGCGGGAAGACAAACTTGCACACAAACCGCCGTCGCTGTCGTTCGAGCAGGCGGCCGTGTGTGGCGTCTCGGCGCTCACCGCGCTTCAGACCGTGCGCGACGCGGCACGCATCGAGGCAGGTCAGCGCGTGCTGATCATCGGGGCCTCGGGCGGCGTCGGCTCGTTCGCGGTCCAGGTTGCCAAGGCGCTCGGTGCGGAGGTCACCGGCGTGTGCAGCACGACCAAGATGGAGCTCGTGCGCTCGCTGGGCGCGGACCACGTCATCGACTACCGCACCACCGACGTCACCGAGGGCACGCAGAAGTACGACGTGATCCTCGACCTCGGCGGGAACGTACCGCTGTCGCGGCTGCGCCGCGTGCTGACCGATCGCGGTGCGCTGGTCTTCGTCGGCGGCGAGCACGGAGGCGACTGGTCGGCGGGGTTCGGTCGTCCGATCGGCGCGATGATTCTCGGGCGGTTCGTGAAGCAGCGCTTCGTCATGATCGCCGCGAAGGAACACTTCTCCGACCTGGTGCGGATCGCAACGTTAATCGATCAAGGCAAGGTCCGCCCCGTGATCGATCAGACGTTCGCCTTGCGCGATGTTCCCGCGGCGATGCGCCGACTCGAAGCCGGCCTCGTCGCCGGCAAGATCGCGATCCACGTGGCGTGAGGTTCGAATCGGATCAGGTCCGCGGTTTGGACTCGACGGTCGACGCGGCCGGGGCGGTCGAGGGCGTATTCGCTCGCAGCGGCGCTGCAGGCGCGATCGGGCGCTGCACGTCGGGACTACCGGCGGTCATCCTCTCGGCGAGCACGAGGCGATCCTTGACCATCGAGGTCTCCGTGTGGTCGGCGTCGAGCGTGGCGATCTCGCCGCGGCGGGTCGCGATTTCGGCCTCCAGCGCGGAGATCTCCCTCTTGAGCACGTCGGCCCGGGCCTGGATGACGCCCTGCTTGCGGATGGCATCCTCGATGATCGTCGCGACCTTGATGTTTGTGGACTCGAGTGTGGTCTTGACCACGCGAACGACCAGCTCGATGTTGTCGTTGGGCAGCAGCCGCATCAACTCGATGGCCTTGTTGATGCCGTAGTCCGGATGATCGGACTTGAGCGGCGCGGGCGCGCTCTCACGGACCGCCTGCACCGGCGCCGGCGCAGGCGCAGGCGTCGGAACCTGTGGCTTAACCTCGTCGGCGTTGTGGTCAGCGACATCGATCGGGTTCTTGATCTTCTTGTCGAACAGGCCCATGGGTCCCCCTGGTCGGCGATTCCGACCGAAGCAACAGTCTAGGCGTGATCGTGCCGCCGGAGGGCGCGGCCAGCCTCTATCCGAGTGTAGGTGCGCCGGAGGCGCTCGTGGAGCGAGCAACATCGCGACGATCGCGAGCACCGCCGCCGAGCCGCAGCTTCGATTTGCTTACGCTGAGCAGACTCCTGACCTCGCTCTTGCCGAGACACGCCGACGTGCGACCGCGAACACCCCCGCCGCGAACGCACTGCTGCCCACGAGGGAGATCGTCACCATCGCGAAAGTGTCGAGCGCGCGCCCGAACCACGCTCCGGTCAGCGCGAGCATTCCCACGCACGCGACCGCGCGGAGCAACTCGAGCCGCGGGAAGCGCGGCGAGCTCTCGAAGTAGGCGCCCGAGATGATCGTGGAGGCGAACAGGAACGCGAGGTAGGCGAGGTTCTCGAGGTAACCGTGGTGCGGTGTCGTGATCGTGAGGTGCGCGCTGCCGACCACGAACGCCGCAAATTGAAGGCCGCCGATCACGGCCAGCGACGCAGGCGGCGGCGAGAACCCGGCGGGCGGGGCAGGGTCGGCCGGCGCATTGGCCGGGCGCCAGCCGGCCGGCATGAACCAGATCCGCAGCTTGTCGCGCCAGCGCCCCGAGGTCGCGGCCGCGCGCCACACGATCGCGAGCTCGTGAAACGCAACCGCGAGCGGGTGATACGAACGCGGCGGGTTTGGGACACCGAACGTCGGCGGCTCGGACGGGAGCTCGGGCTGAAACGTGCCGAACAGCTTGTCCCAGAGGATCGTGACGAAGCCGAAGTTCTTGTCGCGGTAGATCGGGTTGGTCGCGTGGTGGACGCGGTGGTGCGACGGCGTCGCGAGGATCCATTCGAGCGGCCCGAGCTTGTCGATGCATCGGGTGTGGACGGCGACGCCCCAGCCGACCTTGACAAACCAGCCGACGACCGCGGCGACGAGTGGGATGCCGAGCAGCGCCGGTACGACGAGGAGCAGGTATGCGCCCGAGATCACGTTGACCAGCGGCTCGGCGATCGAGCTGCGCGCGCCGGTGGTGATCGTGAACTCCTCGCTCGAGTGGTGCACCGAGTGTGCGCCCCACGTCAGATTGAGCGCGTGGTGGTAGCGGTGCATCGCGTAGGTCGCGAGATCGACTGCCAGGATCCCGAGCGGCCAGATCCACCAACCCATCGGCACCTGCCAGGGCAGCGCGCGGAACAGCACGCCGTAGAGCGCGATCCACGCGGAGCCGAGCACCGTGAGGAGCAGCGTGTGCGGGACCGCGACCATGATGCTCGTCGCGGTTTCGCGAGGGCTCTGGTAACCGCGCCGGCTCGCGAGGTTGTAGGCGTATTCGAGCGCCATCAGCGCGGACAGCGCATACGGCACGATGCGCCCGAGCAGCGCGCCCGGATCGCTCATCCCGCTCTCCGCACGCGCACGGCGACAAGCCAGCCCACCCGCCGCGCTGAGCTACGCATCCCAGCAGCTTGCCACCGCGACCGGGGCGACGGGTGGCCACCCGACTGCCAATCTCCGGCAGCGGCCGCCGCAGTTTGCCGCCCCGAGCGGGCCCGGGGGGCGTGTTAGTGTCCCCCATCGATGACAGTGCTGGAGCTGTTCCCGTTCCTCTGTCTCGGCCTGATGGCCGTGGCGTTCGCGATGGAGTTCTTGGTCAGCGTCTGGATCAAGCGCGACGGACGTCACGATTGGCGCGACACGCTCATCAACATCGCCACCGGGCTCATCTACGTGCTGACGTCGATGCTCAAGGTCTACTTGATCGGCGGGATCCTGTGGGCCGCGTTCGGGGCGGCACCGTGGAGCTGGGATCTCCACTCGCCGGTGAGCTGGATCGTGCTCCTGCTCGTGTACGAGTTCTTCTTCTACTGGTCGCACCGCGCGAGCCACTACTTCGGGTTCATGTGGGCGTTCCACGCGGTGCACCACAACTCCACGAAGTTCAACATGAGCACGGGGATGCGGAACTCGTGGTTCGGTGGCTATCTCGACTGGGTGTTCGTGGTCCCGTGCCTCGCGATGGGGTTCGATCCGGTGGCGGTCGCAGCGATCCAGGCGTTCTGCCAGACCTGGGACTATCTCTGCCACACGCAGTACATCGGCAGCCTTGGCCCCCTCGAGTGGATCACCAACACGCCGTCCAATCACCGTGTCCATCACTCCGAAGATCTCGAGCTCGGCAAGTCGAACCTCGGCAGCATGCTGGTGATCTGGGATCGCTTGTTCGGCACCTACCGCAAGGAGCCGGCGACGATCACCTACGGCGCAGTGCCAATGCCGACCAAGCCGCTCAACCTGTTCCACCTGCAGTTCTATCTGTTCCGGCGGCGCTCGCCCGAGGTGCTCGAGCCGGCGGCACCGGTCCCGAGCGCGTAGGAGCTCGTCGGCAACCCGATGGCGGAGCGTCACCCCGGGCTCGACGGCGTACGCGCGATCACGATGCTGCTCGTCGTCGCGGGGCATGCGGTGGTGTCGTTCATGGTCACGCCGGTCGGCTGGGCGATCCAGGATCGCTCGCGCTTCCTCGGGGCCGATCTCGCCGCGTGGATCATCCGCGCGTTCGCCATGCCCACGTTCTTCTGGCTCTCTGGATTCGCGTCGCGCGCGGTGCTCGAGCGCCGCGGGCTGCGCGGATTCGTGACGCAGCGGCTCATGCGGGTGGTGCTACCGCTCGCGATCGCGCTGGTGCCGTGTTCGCTCGCGGTCTCGGCGTTGTGGGACTGGGGACGTGAGGTCAGCCTCCGCGGCGCGGTCCCGGACCTCGCGCCGAAGCTCAAGCCATCGGAGCTGGCGATCATGCTCGGCCACCTGTGGTTCCTCTACTACCTCACGTGGTTGTCCGGCGCCGCGATCGCTGTGACCTCGCTCGTCCGCGCGCTGCCCCGCTGGCTGCCCATGCTCGCGGTGCCGCTGGTGCCGAGCCTGGGCGTGCTCGCCTACCTCGGAGCGCTTCACACCGACACGCCGCTGGGCTTCATCCCCGACATGGCGACGTTGTGTTACATGGGCGGGTTCTTCGCATGGGGATGGATCGTCCACGCCCGGCCCGGCGAGCTGGATCGCTACGCGCGCCGGGCCTGGCCCGCCGGGCTGCTCGCGCTTGGAGCTCTCGCGATCGTGATCGTGACGCTCGCCCGTGCGCGGTCGGTCGCCGCGCCGCCGCCGTTGTATGCGATCGCGGCGAGCGCGGTGTTCACCGTGGCAGTGATGGTGTTCGCGCTCGGCGGCGGCGTGCGCTACCTGGTGCGCCGGCACGCGGTGCTCGAGCTCACAGCCGATGCGTCCTTCACGCTCTACATCCTCCACTTGCCGACCGCTGTGCTGCTCCAGATCGTGCTCGCGAACGCGCCGATCTTCGGCCCGATCAAGTTCCTCGCGATCGTGGCCATGACCCTCGTGGTCGGTGTCGGCCTCCACGTGGTCGTGCGGCGCTGGCAGCGTGGCCGCCGGTCTCCGCCGGTCTCCGCCGCCCGCGCCCGCGCGTGATCAGCGGAGCTTGCCGTCACGCATGCGCAAGGTGCGACTGGTACGCGCGGCCACTTCAGGATCGTGGGTCACGACGAGCACGGCGGCGCCCACGCTCGCGAGCAGGGCATCGAGCACAGGCCCAGCGGACTCCGCGTCGAGACTGTTGGTGGGTTCGTCGGCCAGCACGAGCGCGGGGCGGTTGACCAGTGCGCGGGCGACCGCCACCCGCTGGGCCTCCCCGATCGACAGCTCGCGCGAGGCGGCGTTGGCCCGGCTCGCCATCCCGAGCGGCGCGAGCAGCTCGTCCGCGCGCACGAGCGCAGCGCTGCGGGTCAGCCCGGCCCGCCACGCGGGGAGCGCGACGTTCTCCCGCGCGCTCAGGTGCTCGATCATGTTGCCGCGCTGGAACACGAAGCCGATCTGCGTCAGTCGGAGCTCGGCCCGGATCGCGCTCGAGCGAGCCCATGGCTCGTGGCCGGTGAACTCGACGTGCCCGGCGTCGGGCCGATCGATGAGGCCGATCATCTGGAGCAGCGTCGTCTTGCCGCAGCCGCTGGGGCCCATCAGGGCGACGGTCTCGCCCAGGGCGATCGTGAACGACGCGTTGTCGACGACGTCGCGGCCACCAAGCCGTCGGCGGACCCCCTCGACCTTGAGCAGCGTCACTCGAGGCCTCGCAGCACCGGCGCGGGATCGGTGCGGGCGGCGCGCCACGCGGGGTAGCTCCCCGCGACCAGTGCGGTCATCGTGAGCACGAGCGCCGGGCCCACGAACACCGCGACCGCGATGACGGGTCGGACGACCATGGTCTCCCACTGGTAGATCGGGTGCGCCTGGAAGTAGCGGATCAGGCCGAGGCCAAGGCCGGCGCCGAGCGCGGAGCCGAGGAGCGCGACGAAGATCGCCTGGAGCAGTGCGACCAAGAACACGTCGCGCTCCGCGAACCCGAGCGCGATCAGCAGGCTGAGCTCGCGCTTGCGCTTGAGCACGTGGATGTACAGCAGCGCCCACATCGGGACCGCGACCGCCACGACCACCATCGCGTAAGACACCGAGACGATCGTGCGCGTCGCGGCGATGTAGCTCGGCACGTAGGACGAGTCCTCGCGCCAGCCGACCGCGACGACGCCGGGGATGGTGGCCGCGAGCTGCGCGGCGATGTCACCCGCGCGCTCGTGGTCGAACACGTGGACCTGGATTGCCGAGGCCGCGTTGGGCTCTCCGGACTCGGCGCCCAGGAAGGCGCGCGCGACGAACGCCGCGCGGTAAGCGGCGCTGCCGCTGACGAGGCCGCGCACGGT
>JAYVLW010000774.1:0-2665 GCA_043759315.1 Myxococcales bacterium | reverse complement strand
GTTGATCAGGAGCAGTCGGTAGCGGATCCGCGCGACGACGCGGATCAGCCGCCTAACCGCACCGATAGCCGACGCCATGGACCGTCTCGATCACCGGAGCGCCGGCGGCGGCGAGCTTCGCGCGGAGGTTGCGCACGTGGGTGTCGATCGTGCGTTCGCTGATGTGGTGATCGCCGCTGTACACCGTGGCGATCAGCTGGCCACGCGACAGCACGCGCCCGCGGTGGGTGGCGAGCGTGGCGAGGAGGCGGAGCTCGGTGGCGGTGACGGTGAGCGGCGCACCGGCGACGCGCACCTCGTGGCGATCTCGATCGATCGCGACCTCGCCGATCTCGAGCACCGGACGCGGGACGGGAACGTCCTCTCCGGACGTGCGCCGGAGCACGGCGGCCACGCGCGCGACCAGCTCCCGCGGCGAGAACGGCTTGGTCAGATAGTCATCGGCGCCGAGGTCGAGGCCGAGCACCCGGTCTGCCTCCTCGGTGCGGGAGGACAGGAACACGATCGGCACCCGCGTGGTCGTCGAGCCAGCGAGCGCGCGCAACCGCCGGCACAGTGCCAGCCCGTCGAGCTCCGGCATCAGGATATCGAGGACGATCAGGTCGATGCCGCCCTGCAGCACGCGCTCGTAGGCGATCGATCCGTTCGTCGCGAGCTCGACCGCGTGGCCCGCACGCGCGAGCGCGAACCGCGCGACCTCGCGGATGTGGGCATCGTCATCACAGATCAGGACGGACGCCATGCCGATCATGAACGCCTCATGCGGGCCGGATATTTCCGTCGAGAGTTGCCTGATACGCGAACAGATCGTCGAGACCTTCGACGCGGGTCACCAGCTCTCGCACGAGCTCGCCCGAGGCGTGCGCGATGGCCGGCTGGAGTCGCACCAGCTCCGCTTGCGCCACGAGCTGCGCGACAAGCTCCCGGACCTCGTCGAGCTCGCCGCGGTATCGCACCCGCAGGGAGCGGAGCTGGCCGAGCGTGCGCACCCGAAGCTGCGCGGTCGCCGCCGCGCTGGTCGCACCACGGGCGGCGAGCTCGTTCGCGCGGCGCTCCGCGTCGCGCTCGTCGAAGTCGGGGCGTGCGAGCACCTGCTCGAGGTCCGCGAGCCGCGTGCCCGCCTCGCGCAACCGGCTCGCGAGCACGCGCGCCGTCTCCGCATCGGGAAGCACGGCGGCGAGCGGCGAGGCCTGGGCGCGCGCGAGGGCCGCGATGAGCTCCGCCGCGCGGGGATCAGCGTCGTCGCGGTGCCCGCCGAAGATCAGCGGGGCCGCCATGGGCCAGAGCAGGCTCAGGAACACGACGTCGCCCGCGGAGATCCTGCGCCGCAGCACGAGCGCCGTCACCGCGATCGCGAGGCCGATCGCGACGTAGCCGAGGCCCAGCATACCGAGCGACATGACTCAGTCCCCTCCCGGTAGCGGCGCGCGATCGCGCAGGTAGATGCCGCGGGCCGAGCGCACGGCCCCGCTGATCGCATCGAACAGGCTACCCTCGACCTCGCGGACGAACACCACCTCCTCCGCGCGGGGGCGGACGAGGTACGGCCGCAATGCCCACGACAGCTGACCGCCGACGAGCGCGAACACGATGCACAGACCCACGATCGCGCTGCCGCGACCCGGGCCGCGCTCGATCGAGAGCGCGTGGATGATCATCCGCAGGCTCGCGACGCCGGCGAGCGCGAACACGCCCACCGTGCCGAGGATCATCCGGTGGTACGACAGATCCATCGCGCGCCCGAGGAGGATCAGCGGCGTGCACGCCGCGAGCATCAGCGCACCGAACGCGAGCGCGGTGACCACGAGCGCGAGATCCGCCGACAGGCGGGCGCGGCGGCCGAGCGAGGCACCGATCGCCGTCAGCGCCGGCGCCGACAGCGCGGCCGTGCCGAGCAACACGAGCGGCAGCTTGATCGCGGCGTAGCCGATCTGCAGGCCACCGCGGTAGCTCCCGAGCGCGGCGCCGACGATCGCCATGGCGATCGCGATCGTCGCGATCATCACCCGCGTGATCGCGGCGAGGTCTCGACCCGCGGCGATCCGCGCGAGCATCGCATCGCGATCGCGCAGCAGCTGATCGATGAGCCCGAGCGTGGGCGCGGGAGCGTCCATGGCGCCGATCACGACATCACCTCCGCCGCGAGGTCCCACCACAGCCGCCCGGCGATGCCGAGCGTCGCCGCGGACCACACCAGGAACACGATGCCCGAGGTCAGCGACGGCTTCATGGCCTTCGGATCGAGCTCGCGCGCCAGCCGGCGCATCGCGAGCAGCCCCGCGCCGCCGAGCGCGGCGGTGGCGACGATGAAGGTGGTGCTCGGTGCAACCGACGATAGCGACAGGAATGCCGCCGGCAGCAGCAGGCCGGCGAGCGCGACGCCGAACGCGCCGAGGGCGATCGCGAACGCGCGCACCACCGCCGTGAGCGAGGGTGCGGAGCCCGCGGTCGCGGTGGCGATGTAGAGGGCGGGTGCGGTGGCCGCGACGACGCCGAACACGACCGCCGGAACCGCGACCAGCGGGGTGGGGGTGGTCGCGTGGATCGCGAGGATGCCGCCGATCGCGACGGGACCCAGCGCGGCCAGAACGAGGGAAGACGCAAGGGCCGGCACACGAGCGGTCAGCTCGGGGCGCGGCAGGGTTTCGGGTGGTGAGACGGACAT